>NZ_JBFBAZ010000025.1:0-83875 GCF_040682475.1 Hamadaea sp. NPDC051192 | reverse complement strand
GCGTACTCGTGGCCAGGATGGGCGGCGGCCAAGGCCTGGGAGGGCTTCTCGTCGTCGCTCAACGGATACTGACGCCGTCGCCGCCGCGGCGCACCCGGCGCCGGTGGCGGAACACGCTCATCGGCTGGAGCTTCATCCTGCCGAACTTCCTCGGCTTCGCGGTGCTCACACTCATCCCGGTGATCGCCGCGCTGGTGCTGTCCTTCATGGACTGGGACTCCTACAACGCGCCCGAATGGGTGGGGCTGAAGAACTTCCAGCGCCTGCTCGACGACGAGTCGACCAAGATCGCGCTGCGGAACACGGCGTACTACGCGCTCGGGCACGTGCCGCTGACCGTGCTCGCCGCGCTCGGCCTGGCGCTGCTGCTCAACCGCAAGATCGCCGGGGTCGGCTTCTTCCGGGCCGCCGCCTTCTTCCCGTACATCACCTCGATGGTCGCGGTCGCGATCGTGTGGAACATGCTGTTCAACCCCGAGTTCGGGCCGGTCAACCAGTTCCTGCACTTCATCGGGATCGCCGACGCGCCGGGCTGGACGACCAGCACCACCTGGGCGATGCCCGCCGTGATCCTCACGAGCGTGTGGCGCGACATGGGCTATTACATGATCCTGTTCCTCGCCGGTCTCCAGGCGATCCCGACCGAGCACTACGAGGCCGCCAAGATGGACGGCGCGAACAACTGGCAGCGGTTCCGCAACGTGACCCTGCCCGGTCTGCGGCCGGTCACCTTCCTCGTGCTCATCCTGCTGACGGTGCAGAGCTTCAAGGTGTTCGACCTGATCGTCGTGATGACCGACGGCGGACCCGGCCGGGCCACCCTGGTGCTGTCCCAGCAGATCTACCGCCAGGGCATCGTCGAAGGCGAGTTCGGGTACGCCTCGGCGATCTCGCTGGTGCTGTTCGCGCTCGTGCTGGTGCTCACCCTGACGCAGTTCTGGTTCAACAACCGCCGGGAGCGCTCATGACTGCAATTCCCTCCGGGGGCCTCGGCCCGTTCCGCCTCGCCGGGCGCGTACTGCTCTACGTCGTGCTGATCGTCGCCGCGGTCGCGATCCTCGTCCCGTTCTTCTGGATGATCAGCGCCTCGCTCAAGCGCAACAACGAGGTCCTGAGCATCCCGGTGCAGTGGATCCCGAAGGACTTCCAATGGAAGAACTTCAGCGACATCTGGACGCAGATCCCGATGGGGACCTACCTGCGCAACACCGTGTTCCTCAGCGCGGTCATCACCTTCCTGCAGGTGCTGACGGGCAGCTTCGCGGCGTACGGGTTCGCCAAGTTGCGCTTCCCGGGCCGGGACGCGCTGTTCTTCGCGTACGTCGCGACCATCGCCGTGCCGTGGCAGGCGTACATGATCCCGCAGTACATCATGATGCAGAAGGCCGGCCTGACGAACACGTTCTGGTCGCTGATCCTGCTCCAGGCGTTCGGCGCGTTCGGCGTCTTCCTGATGCGGCAGTACTACCTGACGATCCCCGAGGAACTGTCCGAGGCGGCCCGGGTCGACGGCCTGTCCGAGTACGGGATCTGGGCGCGGATCATCCTGCCGCTGTCCAAGCCCGCGCTCGCGAGCCTCGGCCTGCTCACGTTCGTCAACACCTGGAACGACTACATGGGTCCGTTCATCTACCTGACCAGCAACGACCTCTGGACCATCCAGCTCGGTCTGCGCTCGTTCGTCGGCCAGTTCGACGCCGACTACGCGATGATGATGACCGGCTCGGTGCTGTCCGTGCTGCCGATCCTGCTCATCTTCCTCGTCGGTCAGCGGTACTTCATCCAGGGCATCGCCACCTCCGGAATGAAGGGGTGACGGCATGAGACTGCTCGCGCGCCTGCCCTACGACACGATCTTCGCCACGGCGTACGCGTTCCTCAAGACCAACCTCGCGCTCGTCGCCGCCACACTGCCCTTGCTGGTCGCCTTCGCGTTCAGCGGGGAGCCGCTGGCCGCCTGGCCGTTCTTCGTCGCGTTGTCGGCGGTGCTCGGCCCGGCGGTGGCGGCCGCGTTCGGCTCCTTCACCGGCGGTTCGTTCTGGCAGGCCTACCGGAAGCGGTTCGGCCGGTCACTGGCGATCGGCGCGGCGGCGGCGTTCGCCGTCATCGTGCTGGCCACCGACTTCCGCCTCGCCCTCGGTACGCCGTTCGGCGCGGCGACCCCGATGCTGGCCCTGCTCGTCGTGCTGGTCGTCGTCACCGCCACCGCCCTGCTGGCCCTGGACACCCGGCTGACCTCGCGGCTCGTCGTCGCGGCGGCCTACCTGTCGGTCCGCAAGTGGTACCTCAGCCTGGCGAACCTGGCCGTGCTCGGCGTACTGGCCGGCGCGGTCGTCACCAAGCCCGCCATCGGGCTGTTCCTGCTCGCCGGGCCGGCGCTGTACGTCGTGTGGGCCAACACCCGCCACATCGTCGCCCCCCTCACCCCCGCCCAGGACTAGCCCGCCCTTGGTGACCCGGCGCTGGATCGGGTCGCCGAGGCGGAGTAGTCCACCTCATTCGCATACCGCACAAGTTGTAGAGCTATCTCCACTTCCTGTGCGACGTGTCCGGCGTGGTGATCTTTCTACGATGGGCATCAGCTGGGGGGCTCACGGTCACACTAGACATCCCACACGGTGGGTTCCCCAGCTTTCCCCGCCCGGCTGATCCATCATGTGAAGATGTGGGCGTGGAGCACACACCCGCTCGCCGTACGCTCGGCGGCCTCATCGTCCTCGTCGTGCTGGCCGGGCTGGCCTTCCTGAGCGTGTGGACGGTCCGGCCGCCCGCGCCGCTGGCCGCCGACGCGCCCGGCGACGAGTTCAGCGCGGGCCGGGCGTACGCGCACGTGCAGACGCTGGGCGAGTCCGTGCACGTCGCCGGGTCGAAGAACGCCGCCGCCGCCCGGGACTACATCGTCGGGACGCTGAAGGACTACGGGCTCGATCCGCAGATCCAGGACGCGGTCGGCGCGGACGACGCGCTCGGCGAGGGCTACACGATGGCCCGCGTACGCAACGTCGTCGCGGTTCTGAAGGGCACCGCCTCGACCGGACGGGTGTTCCTTGTCGCGCACTACGACTCGGTGCAGGTCTCCTACGGCGGCAACGACGACGGGGCGGGGGTCGCCACGCTCCTGGAGACCGCCCGCATCCTGACCAGTCGCGAGCGGCCGCGCAACGACGTCGTCTTCCTGTTCACCGACGCCGAGGAGGCGTGCCTGTGCGGTGCGGAGGCCTTCGTCAGCCAGCACGACCTCGCCAAGGACGGCGGAGTGGTGCTCAACTACGAGGCACGCGGCTCGTCAGGCCCGGCCATCATGTTCGAGACGACCCGCGACAACGCCGACGTCGTGGGGGTCTACGGTGACGTCGCGCCGTACCCGGTCGCGACCAGTTTCGCCGTCGAGGTCTACCGGATCCTGCCCAACGACACCGACTTCTCGCCGTTCCGTGACGCGGGCCGGTTCACCGGGCTGAACACGGCGTACATCGACGGTTCGGCGGTCTACCACACTCCCGAGGACCGTCCGGAGTACATGGACCAGGCGAGCCTCCAGCATCACGGTGCCAACGCGCTCGCGGTCGCGAAGGCGTTCGCGGCCCGCGATCTGGCCACGCTGGAGCAGCCGTCGGCGGGTGACTCGACCTACTTCCCGGTCCTGGGCTTCCTCGTGCGCTACCCAGGCTGGCTGGTCTGGCCGGTCGCCATCCTCGCGCTGCTCGCCGTGGTCGCGCTGAGCATCGTGGTGCGGCGCCGTGCCGGGTTCGGGCGGCAGGCCGCCGCGTTCGGGCTCGGCCTCGTGCCGCTCGCGCTCGCGCCCGTCCTGGCCCAGGTCTACTGGCTGATCCTGGTCGCGATCCGGCCCGGCTACCGCCAGATGATCGACCCCTGGCGGCCGGAGTGGTTCCGCGCCGCCGTGGTCGCGCTGGTCGCGACCCTGCTCCTCTTCTGGTACGCCTGGTGGGGCCGGCGTCTTGGGCAATGGGCGTTGGCCGTGGCCGGGTTCGGTTGGCTCGCCGTCCTCGGCATCGTCCTCGCTGCGTTCGCACCTGGCGGCTCGTATCTCGCTGCGTTGCCGGCCCTGTTCGGGGCACTGGCGGGAATCGTCGCCTCCGTTGTGCGTATCCCCTGGGTGAAGCTCGCGGCGGTGACCATCGGCGGAGCGGTGGCGGTGGTGATCCTCGCGCCCACCGTGATGCTGTTCTTCCCGGCCCTGGGCCTGGCGACCGGCGCCGCGGCCGCCCTCTTCGCGACGATGCTGGGGCTCGCGCTGTGGGTGGTGTTCCCCCGGCGGGCGATGTGGCCGGCGGTCGGCGCGGCCGTGCTGATGCTGGTGTTCACCGGCGTGGGTCTGGCGGTCGACCGGTTCGACGCGAAGCATCCCGCGCCCGAGCAGCTCATGTACGCCCTGGACACGGACACCGGGCAGGCCCGCTGGGTCAGCGCCGACGACAAGCCGGGAGCCTGGGCCGCCCAGTACGCGTCCGGCACCGAGAACGTCGAGGCGAAGTTCCCGCTGCTGCACGGCGACGTCGCCAGCGGACCGGCGCAGGCGGCGGACCTGCCCGCGCCGAGCCTGACCGCCACCTCCTCCACAGTGGAGGGCTCGCGCCGGACGATGACGCTGCTGATCAAGCCGAACCGGGACGTCCGGCTGGTCTACCTCCAGGTGCCCGGAGTGAAGGTGACCAGCGCGACCGTCGCCGGACGAGCCGTGCCGTCCGACGCGCTCACCGGCGACTTCGGGGTGCTGTTCCACGCGCCGCCCGCCGACGGGCTCACCGTGACCCTGACCGTCGAGCAGACCGGGCCGGTGAGCGTACGCGTCATGGACGGCAGCGACGGGCTGGCCGGGCTGCCCGGCTTCACCCCGCGCCCGCCGGACGTCGGCGTCGAGGGTTCGCACACGTCGGAGCTGGTGCTGGTGGCCAAGACGTACACCGTCTAGGGGATCATCTTGCGTCGATGATCGCGGCGGCGGATCGTGGGAAGATGGCCGCCACCGACACCTTCCAGCGCCCGGCGGACGCCGCCGGCCGCACGGATCCGGCCGCCCTCTACGTCCGGTCCTACCTGAACATCCGCACCGTCGTGGGAATCATCGGGCTCGCCCTGCCGATCGCGTTCATCGTGGGCGAGGCGGCGTACCTGCGGGGGAGCGTCCACGTGCGCGGCTCGATCAGCGCGTACTACCACTCGTCGATGCGCGACCTGTTCGTGGCCGGGCTGAGCGTCGTCGGCTTCCTGCTGCTCACCTACATGTCGGCGCAGCCGCGAACGTGGGACTACTGGCTGAGTACGGTGGCCGGAGTGGCCGTCATCGGCGTGGTGTTCTTCCCGACTCGCCGGGTCGGCATCGAGCCGGGAGCGCCGCTGTGCGGCGTCCAGCCCGAACCGGCCGGGTGCGCCCCGATGCAGCAGGCCCTCGGCGAGAACACGGTGGCGGTCGTCCACTTCACCTGTGCCGCGATCTTCATCGGCAGCCTCGCGGCGATCGCGTTCATCTTCGCGTACCGCGAGAAGAAGTACGAGAACGATCGTCGGATGGAACTGGTGCAGAAGATCTGCGGCTGGGCGATCATCGCCGCCGTGGTGTGGGTCGCCGTCGGCGGGCTGCTCCGGCTGTCCATGGGCGAGGTGACGCCGCTCTACCTCGGCGAGGTGGTCGCCGTCTGGGCCTTCGGCACGTCCTGGCTGCTCAAGGGCCGGGACCTGACGGCGGGGCTGTTCCCGCCCAAGCCTGCCCCGGAACCGGCGAGCACCGAGGAGCCGCAGCCGCGCGTCGTCTGAGCCTCGGTCACCGCCGACACGGGCGGGAAACATGGCGGACCTACGCTGGGCTCATGATCGGCTCTCCACGGGTTCCCCTGCTCGTCGCGGCGGCACAGCCCACCTGCGTGGCGCACGACGTCGCCGCGAACGCGCTCGCGCACGCCGGCCTCGTCCGGGCCGCCGCCGCCCGGGTCGTCGTGTTCCCCGAGATGTCGCTGACCGGGTACGAGTTCGACGCCGTCCCGGTCGCGCCCGACGATCCCCGGCTCGCCCCGATCGTGGCCGCCTGCGCGGAGACGGGCACTGTCGCGCTGATCGGCGCGCCCGTCGCAGCGTCGGACGCGACGGCTGTCTCGCCGCATGCGGCCGCGTCCGGTCCGGGTGGATCGGCTTGGCCGTCGGGGGTAGCTGCGAAGCACATCGGCGTGCTGGCGATCGACGGCGACGGGGCGCGGGTGGCGTACCGGAAGATGTTCCTGGGCGGGGCCGAGCCCGAGCACTTCGTCCCCGGCGACGCGGCGGCCGTGCTGGAGGTCGACGGCTGGCGGCTCGGGCTGGCCGTCTGCAAGGACACCGGAGTCGCCGAGCACGCCGCCCGCACCTGCGACCTCGGGATCGACGCGTACGTCGCCGGAGCGCTGGACGGGGAGCACGAGATCGCGGTGCAGGACGAGCGCGCTCGGCGTACCGCAACGACCTATGGCGTCTGGGTGGTGACGGCCAGCTTCGCCGGGTCCACCGGCGCCGGGTACGACGACGCGGCCGGGCGCTCCCGGATCTGGAACCCGGCCGGGTCGGTCGTCGCCGAGGCGGGACCGGAGACCGGGGCGTACGCCCGCGCGACATTGGGTGTGTCGAGCTGAGTCCATAATGTCCAGAAGATACCGTTAGCGGGTGACTCGGAAGCTGACGGTCGCCGCGCTCGCGGCCTGCCTCGCCGTTGCGGCCACCTGGCTGGCCCTGCCTGGTTGGGCGGCGGAGCCCGTGCCGTCGGCGTACGGCATCACCGTGACGACGGGCGGCGTGAATCAGCCGCCGACACCGACCGCACAGGGCAACGAGTCCACCTCGATCGACAGTCTGTCGATCCCCGGCGCGGGCACCGCCACGTCGTTGCACGCGGTGGCGCAGGACGACATGGTCAGCAACACCAGTCAGGCGACCGCGAGCGTCGCCTCGGTCGACCTGACGCTGAGCGACTACGTGACGATCGACGGCGCGGCCCTGTACGCCAACTGTTTCTACGACGGCGTCAACGCCACGCCCACGGTGTCGATCTCCAGCCTGACGGTCGTCATCAACGGCGTGAGCCTGCTGATCGTGCCGAACCCGCGGCCGAACACGACCATCCCGCTGATGGACGGTGCGACGCAGATCGGCACGCTCGTGCTCAACGAGCAGATCCCGTTCGCCGGGGGCCTCACGCTCAACGCCGCGCACTTCACGTTCACGGCTACGCCGCCCGGCCCCGGCGAGGTGATCATCTCCTCCGCGACCTGCGGCCCGCCCGTCGCGCCGACCCCGACCCCGACCCTGACACCGACGACGCCGACTCCGACTGTCACGCCTACGGTGACTCCCACGGTCACGCCGACCGTCACGCCGACCGTCACGCCGACTGTCACGCCAACGCCTACGACTACGCCGACGGTCACTCCAACCGTCACTGCGTCGCCGACCGAATCGCCGACCGGATCGCCGACAGCGAGCCCGACCGTCACGGTGACGCCGACCTCGCCCACGCCGAGTCCGACGCCGACTCAGACACCGACTCAGACGCCGACTCAGACGCCGGGACCGCCGACGCCGACCACGCCGGGGCCGCCCAGCCCGTCGCCGAGCCCGCCGCTGCCGGTGACCGGGCTGCCGCTGGGCGGCTGGGTGGCGGCCGGGACCGGGATGCTGATCGCCGGGGCGGTCCTCGTCCTGCGTACCCGCCGGGCCTGAGGTCGCGGCCGAGGTCGGACTTCGCCGAGGCCAGGGACGTTGCGGAGCCGGCGTTCAACGATGGGTGAAACGCTCGCGACAGTCGCACCGTTCTATATACGACGGAGCCGCGTACGGAGAGCAGGTGACGCTGATGTCTGAGCACACCCTCGACACGGGGTGCGGCGACCCCGACCACGACCGGCGTGACCGCGAACGCCGGGAGGCCGCCGAGCGAGCTCAGCGTCAGCTGATCCCGACGCCGATCGAATGGCTGGTCTTCATCGACGCCATCAAGGAACGCCGCGCCGACGAATGACGAGGACGGCGTAACTGTCGGCGGCCGCGCCTAGGCTTCGAGGCATGGCCAAGCTTCTGTACTCCGCGACGATGTCGCTGGACGGGTTCATCGCCGGCCCCGGCGGTGACATGTCCTGGCTGACCGAATTCATCGGCCCGAACCCGGCGGCCGACGCGCTCGTCGGCGAGGTCGGCTCGATCCTCGTGGGGCGGCGCTCGTTCGGCGGCGACGACCCGCATCGCGGAACCGAAGGCGAGGGCAAGGCGTTCGGCGGCGGGTGGGAGGGCCCGCAGTTCGTGCTGACCCACAATCCGCCCGCCGAACCGGTTCCCGGAGTCGCCTTCGTCAACGACTTCGAGGAGGCGGTCGAGGCCGCGCGGACGGCAGCAGGGGAGAAGGTCGTCAACATCATCGGCGCCGACGTCGCCCGGCAGTGCATCGAGGCGGGCTGGCTCGACGAGGTCGCCGTCTTCATCGCGCCCGTGCTGCTCGGGGACGGCGTACGGCTGTTCGACCATCCCGGTGGGGCGACCGTCAAGCTGCGCCGGATCGACGAGAGTTCCGCTCCGCTCGCCAACTACGTGCGGTTCAGCGTGCTGCGCTGAAGCTCTTCCGAGCGAGACTCACGAACCGGCGTACCGCGGGTGGCGGCGCGGTCCGCCAGATCAACGCCAGCACGGCCGGATCATCCACATCGGACACTTCCCGGGCGACGAGCGGGTAGGCCGCCGCCATCGAGGCGCTGAGCACGCCGACGCCGAGGCCGCGCCCCGCGAGGTCGGCGATCGCGTCGCCCGCGCCCGCCTCCACCACGATCGTCGGCGAGAGGCCCCGGGCCGCGCACGCACCGTCCAGCACCGCCCGCAGGCCGGTGCCCCGGGGCATGCACACCAACGGGTACGCGCACAGCGCCCGCAGCGTCAGCGGCCGGCGCTCCGCCACGGGATGGCCCGCCGGGACGACGGCGACGAGGGGCTCACTGACCAGCGTCAGGGACTCCACTCCGGACGGTGGTGCCCCGGCCGCGCCGATCAGGGCGGCGTCGAGTTCGCCGAGGCGTACGCCGTCGGCCATGCGGTCGGAGGCGTCCTCGGTGAGCGACAGCTCCACTCCCGGGTACGCCTGATGGAAGGCGGCGAGCGCCTCGAACAGCGGCGTCACCGTGCAGCCGACCACCATCCCGAGTCGCAGCCGTCCCCGCAGCACGTCGCTGACCTCGCCGACGGCTTGCTCGACCGCGCCCGCCGCGGCCAAGGCCGCCCGCGCGTGTTCCAGTGCAGCCTTCCCGGCGACCGTCAACGTCGCCGTACGCCCGGAGCGGTCGAACAGTTCCGTGCCGAGTTCCTTCTCCAGCTGCCGGATCTGGGCGCTGATCCCGGACTGGCTGATGTGCACGCGGTCGGCGGCCCGGGTGAAGTTCTGCTCCTCGGCGACCGCGACGAAGTACTCCAGCTGCCGCAGTTCCATAAGCGCTGATTCTAGCTCCCAGAAGAACCAGCTGTTGGACTTCTAGATCAGTACGCGTGACGCTGGAGGTGAAGGGAAGGAGTGCGCGATGACGCAGTACGAGAAGGCGCAGACGCCGGAGGACATCACCCGGCTGTTCGTGGAACGGTCCAACGCCGGGGACGCGGCCGGTGTCGCCGCCCTGTACGAGCCGGACGCCGTGCTGGCGTACCCGCCGGGTGGGCAGACCGTGGGCCGGGCCGCGATTCAAGCGTTATGGGAGAAGGTGCTCGCGAGCGGGGCGCGGTTCGAGCCGGAGACGCCGCTGCCGACGCTGATCCACGGCGACCTGGCGTTGACCGCGACGCCGCCGAAGGACGCGGCCGGTGCGCGGGCCCAGGTCGCCCGCCGTCAGCCGGACGGCAGCTGGCTGCGGGTGCTGGACCGGCCGGAGTTCACCCCGGTCCAGCGCTGAGCCGTACACCTACAGCTGGCCGGACTCGGCCTGACGGCGCCGGCTGCCCCGCAGCAGCAGGGCGGCGAGCAGTCGCTGTTCGGGGTCGGCCAGCTCCAGCCCGGCGATCTCCGCCGCCCGGCGTACGCGATGCCGCACGGTGTTGGGATGGACGTGCAACCGGGCGGCGACCACGGTGACGTCGCCGAAAGCATCCAGATAGGACCACAGCGTCGTGGCCAGCTCGCCGTGGTGGTCCGCGTCGTGCGCCGCGAGCGCGTCCAGCCCCGGATGGCGCAGCCCGGCGGTGGCGTCCAGCGCCTCCTGCAGGAGGACCGCCGCGCGTACCTGGGCCATCGTGCCGACCGGGCGGTCGGGGGAGCGCAGCAGCACCCGGAGCACCTGATCGGCCTCGGATCGGGCCTGTTCCAAGGCTTCCGTGTCGGCGGTGACGATCGCGGCCCGGACCGGGAAGCCCGACTCCCGGCGTACCGCCTCGGTCGTCTCGGCCGCCCAGGCCTGGGCCTGCGCGCCGGCGGGGTCGACGTCGAGACCGGGCAGCATCGCGTACACCCTGGGGCCGACCTGAGCGGTGACGGCGCTGCGCCGGAACGCGGCCGCGTGGACCGCGATGATCTCGGCGGCGCGCGCCCGCCGCAGCGCCGCCCCCGCCGGTTCGCCGTCGCCCGGCTGATCCCGGATGTCGCAGGCGACCAGTAGCGCCGGGCCGGCGGGCAGGCCGAGGTCGGCTGCGACCAGCGAGCCGGGCACGCGCCCGGTGAGCCCGTCGGCGAGCAGCCGCGACCGGGAGCCTCGGCTCGTCGCACCATGCGCCTGCGCGACGACGTCCTGCGCGGCCAGCCGGGCCGCGCCGATCAGCACGTCGGCCGTCCCCTCGGCGAGCGGCCGGCCGCCCTCCTGGACCCAGATCGAGCCCAGTTGCCGCCCGCCCGCGTGCAGGCCGATCGCCAGCCGCCGCCGGATGCCCAGCTCCGGATGGTCGGGCACGGTCACCACGTGATCCGGTTGGCGCAGCTCGTCGTAGACGCCCCAGTCGCGCAGCAACGCCAGATACGACTCCGGCCCGCGCCGCCCGAGGATCGACCGCAACCGCAGGTCGTCGACCTCGCCCGCGACCGCCGAGTACGCCAGGACGCGGCTGCCGACGTCTTCGACGCTGACACTGCCGCCGGTCAGCGTGGCGATGGTCTGCGCGAGCGCGAACAGGTCGCCCGTCTCGTTGGGCAGCGGTACCGGCTCGGCCGTCGCCAGCCCGGACCGCAGCAGCGTCTGCACCTGATCCCAGCGCGCGTCGCCGTCGACGGTCAGCAACGCGACGCCGGCGTCCCGGGCCGCCTCCTTCAAGATCACGCCGCCTTTGACCACGACCGCAGCCGCGCCCCGGGTCCCGGCGTGCGCCACCAGCGGCCGGGCGTCCGCGCCGCGCGCACCGACGACGAGCACGACGTCGCCCTCCCGCAACGCCGGGTCGTCGTACGGATCGGCCACCACGACATCGCGTACGCCGATCGCCAGGCCCTTCGGGGCGATCACGACATCGACGAGATGCCCGCCCAACGCGGTGATCATCTCCCGAAGCGTTGTCCGCTGCTCCAACTCGGCAGCGCGTACGTTGTCCATCAGCACAAACAGTAGCGGCTCGCGGCGGCTTAGCGTGATCAGCGTGATGCGTACCCTGCTGCTCGCGGCCGCCCGTTCCGGCCGCACCCGCCGCGTCGTCGAGCGAATGCGCCCGACCCGGGCGATGGTCAACCGGTTCGTCCCCGGCGCCGCCACCACCGACGCCCTCGCCGTCACCGGCGAACTCATCCGAAGCGGGCGCGCCGTCACGCTCGACTACCTCGGCGAGGACACCCTCGACCGGTCGCAGGCCGACGCCACCGTGGAGGCGTACCTGGCGTTGCTGGGCGGGCTGGCCTACGGGACGCTGGCCGAGGTCTCCGTGAAGCTGTCCGCGGTGGGCCAGGCGCTGCCCGGCGACGGCGAGGAGATCGCGCTCGCCAACGCCCGGCGCATCTGCACCGCTGCGGCCGACGTCGGCACGACGGTCACCCTCGACATGGAGTCGCACACCACCACCGACTCGACCCTGCGCATCCTGCACAAGCTGCGGACGGAGTTCCCGTGGGTCGGCGCGGTCGCGCAGGCGGCGTTGCACCGGACCGAGGCCGACTGCCGCGAACTGGCCGCCGCCGGTTCCCGCGTACGCCTCTGCAAGGGCGCGTACAAGGAGCCGGAAACGGTGGCGTACCAGAAGAAGGCCGAGATCGACGCCGCGTACCTGCGCTGCCTCGACATCCTCATGGCCGGGCCGGGCTATCCGATGGTCGCCTCGCACGACCCGGCGATCATCTCCTCCGCCCAGCGCATGGCCGCCCAGTACGGCCGCTCGGCCGACTCGTGGGAGCACCAGATGCTCTACGGCATCCGGGTTCCGGAGCAGGAGCGCCTCGCCGCCGCCGGTTACACCATGCGGGTGTACGTCCCCTACGGCGGCGAGTACTACGGCTACTTCATGCGGCGGCTCGCCGAGCGGCCGGCGAACCTGACGTTCTTCCTGCGGGCGCTAGTTTCGCGCTCCTGACAGTGCTCCCGCGCCGGGTCGCTTGATCAGGGTCATTTCCACGTTGCTATAGCGACATGGAAATGACCCTGATCATGAATGTCGCCGCCGAAAGCTCTACAGCGCGGCCAGCCGAGCCCCGCCGTCGGCTTCCAGCACGGTCCCGGTGAGGTTGCGGTTGGTCGCGGCTAGCACCACTACCTCGGCGACCTCGTCCGCGGTGGCGACGTGGCGTACCGGCAGCGCTGCTGCGGCCTGGGCGAAGTACGCCGCCCGCCCGTCCGCGGGCAGCCCGTCCCACCACGGGGTGTCGACGAGCCCGGGGGAGACCGCGTTGACCCGGCGCGGCGCGAGTTCCACCGCGAGCGGCGGCACGATCGACTCGATCGCCCCGTTGATCGCGGCGAGCCCGGCCGTCCCGGCGAGCCCCGTACGCGCGCTGATGGCGCTCACGAAGGTGATCGACGCATCCGCCGCCAGATACGGCAACGTCGTCTGCACCGTGGTGAGGTGTGCCCAGAACTTCCCGTCGAACGCCGTCCGGAGTACGCCAAGATCCAGGTCGGCGAGCGGACCGGCGCCGAGGGTGCTGCTGAGGGCGAGCACGAGCGCGTCGATGCGCCCGATCGACGCGGCGACGGCGGCGATGCCGTCCCGGTCGGTGCCGTCGACCTGGTGCCCGATCAGCCCGGGGTCGGTGGCGGCCACGGCGTCCAGCCGGTCCTGGCTGCGCCCGGCGATGTGCGTACGCGCGCCCCGGGCGGCCAGCTGCCGGGCGGTGGCCAGGCCGATGCCCGACGTGCCCCCGACGACCAGAGCGGTGAGGTCACTCATGTGGTTCTCCCTTGCGATAGCGAGACAGAGCCGGCCGGAATTTCGAACCGTGACGTCTCGTCTCGTTTTACGCTAGCATCGTGATCGTGGAACGCCAACCCGCCCGCCCCGGACGCCCGCGCAGCGAGGCCAGCCGCCTCGCGATCCTGGCGGCGGCCCTCGACCTGCTGGCCGAAGTCGGTTACGCGGGGCTCACCATCGAAGGCATCGCCGCCCGGTCGGGCGCGGGCAAGCAGACGATCTACCGCTGGTGGCCGTCCAAAGCGGACGTGCTGCTCGACGCTCTGACCACCAAGGCCGAGCTGCACATCCCGGTTCCGGACGAGGGCAGCTACCCCGCCGACCTGCGGGCCTTCCTCACGGCGACGTTCCAGCTCGGCGGGCAGCCGCGAATCGCCGGCACCTTGCGGGCGCTGATGGCGGAGGCGCAGGTCAACCCGGCCTTCGGCGAGCGCTTCCGGGCCGAGTTCCTCAGTCATCGCCGGGCCGCGCTCCGGCAGCTCGTCGACCGGGCTCAGGACCGGGGCGACCTGCCGCCCGGCCTGTCCCCGGAGACAGTCCTCGACCTGGTCTTCGGCCTGCTCTGGTATCGCCTGCTCGCCACCGATCGGCGGTTCGGCGCCGAGCTGGTCGACGAACTCGTCCACACCCTCGCGAACACGGGAGTCACTCACCGATGAGCACCATCTTCATCACCGGCGCCACCGACGGCTTGGGCCGCGCGCTCGCGTACCGGCTCGCGGCCGACGGCCACGACCTGATCCTGCACGGCCGCGACACCACCCGGCTCGACCAGGTCGCCGCCGAGGTCGCCGATCGCGGCAAGCGTCCCCGATCCGTCGTGGCCGATCTCGCCGATCTCCATCAGGTACGCCGTCTCGCTGCCCAGGTCGGGGAAGTGGCCGACCGGCTGGACGTCTTCGTGAGCAACGCGGGCATCGGCGGCGGTGAGCCCGACGGGGTGGACCGGCGAGTCAGCGCCGACGGCTACGAGCTGCGGTTCGCCGTGAACTATCTGGCCGGGTTCGCGTTGTCGCTGGACCTGCTGCCGCTGCTGCGGGCCGCCGCGCCGGCGCGGATCGTCAACGTCGCCTCGCTCGGACAGTACCCGCTCGACTTCGACGACCTGATGCTGGAGCACGGCTACGACGGCATGCGGGCGTACGCCCAGAGCAAGCTCGCGCAGATCATCGCCGGGTTCGAGCTGGCCGAGCGGCTGCCCGCCACGGAGGTGACCGTCAACAGCCTGCACCCGGGCACCTACATGCCGACGAAGATGGTGCTCAAGTCGATCGGCCGCTCCGTCGACGCCCTCGAGGTCGGGGTGGAATCCGTGCGGCGGCTGGCGATCAGCGGCGACCTCGACGGGGTCACCGGCCGCTTCTACGACCGCATGCGCGAGGAACGCGCCGACAGCCAGGCGTACGACTTGGTTGCCCGCGCGGAGCTGTGGCGGCGCAGCCTGGAGCTGACCGGCTGTGCCGATGTCGAGGCACCTGAAGCCGAGGCACCTGAAGCCGAGGCACCTGAAGCCGAGGCGGCTGACCCGGAGTGATGGAGCACGTCTACTGGATCGGTGGCGGGAGCGGCGGCGGCAAGTCGACCGTGGCCCGACGGCTGGCCGCCGCTCAGGGTCTGCGGCTGTACGCCACCGATGACGCGATGGCCGACCATGCCCGCCGCAGTACGCCGGCCGACAGCCCGGAACTGGCGCGGTTCCTGGCGATGGACATGGACCAGCGGTGGCTGCTGCGGTCGCCGGAGACCATGCTCGACACCTTCCATTGGTATCGCGGTGAGGCGTTCGGCCTGATCGTCGACGATCTCCGCGCCGCCGGGGACGCGGGCGTCGTCGCCGAGGGCTTCCGCCTGCTGCCGCACCTGGTCCGGCCGCAATTGGCGAGTCCACGCCACGCGGTCTGGCTACTGCCGACCCCGGAGTTCCGGCGGGCGGCCTTCGAGCAGCGGGGTTCGTTGTGGAAGATCGCGGGCCGCACCAGTGACCCGGCGACTGCGTTGGCGAACCTGCTCGCCCGCGACGCGATGTTCACCGATCGGGTCCGGGCCGAAGCCGCCGATCTCGGGCTGCGGGTGCTGGAGGTGGATGGCACGGCATCCGAGGAGGATCTTGTCGCGCAGGTCGCGGCGTGGGTTCGGTCTCGCGCCGGCTCCTTCGTGATCGCGACGTAGATCGGCGACGTAGATTGGTCGGCGTGATCCGGCTCGGTCCCCTGGTGCAGAGCATCCTGGTGTTCCTCCTCGTCGCCCCGCTGATCGTGTTCTGGGCGTGGATGCTCGACGACATGCTGCAGAATCCGCTGCTCACCCGCAACGCGCGCACGGCTTGGCTGGCGGCGTTCCTCGGGTTCAACGTCTTCGGCGCCGGCGTGTACTTCCTGAGCCTCTACCGGGGTCCGGGCAGCGGGCCGCGCAACCAAAGGAGGATTCGGTGACCCGGGACGAGCTGATCGATCGGCTGACCGCCCAGCTGCGCGCCGATCGACGGGTCCAAGCCGCCTGGCTCGGCGGCAGTCTCGGCCGGGGCGCGGCGGACCAGTTCAGCGACGTCGACCTGGTGGTCGCGACGGACGATCCGCGGGCGTACGCGGCGGACTGGGACGCTGTCGCCGACAAGGTCGCGACCGTCGTGCACCGCCAGCGGATGGCCGACGCGACGACGACGGTCGTGACCCATGTGACGGACGACTGGCTGCGCTTCGACGTCACCATCACCACCCCCGACCGCGTACGCGGACAGCTGCGCCCGCTGTTCGGGGAGCCGGCCGTGCCGGCCGACGAGCCGCCGTCGCCGGACCCGGCCCGCGTCGAGCACCTGATCCGGGAGTTCCTGCGGGTGCTCGGGCTGTTGCCCGTGGTCCTCGGTCGCGGCGAGTACGCCGTCGGCGCGTCCGGCTCCGGACTGCTGCGTACCTTGATCCTGCAGGTGATGCTGGAGGACGCGGTCCTCCAGGGCGCGGAGCGGGCCGGTGCGCTTCGCCTGAAGGGGATCCTGCCCGCCGATCGGCTCGCCGCGTACAACGCGCTGCCGTCGATCGAGGCGACCCGCACCTCGGTGGTGTCGGCGCATCTGGCCTGCTCACGGCTGTTCCTCCCGGTCGCCCGCGAGCTGGCGGAGCGGACCGGGGCGACCTGGCCCGACGCCATGGAGCAGGCGCTGCGCAAACACCTGCGGCGGGAGCTCGGCATCGAGATCGGACCCTGACGCTACTCTGAGCGGGTGCCCCCGCCGTCCCCGCCGCCACGCGCCTCGGGGACGACTGCCTCCGGGAAGCCGGCCGCCGGGACTTCTGCCTTCGGGACTTCTGCCTTCGGGACTTCTGCCTCCGGGATACCAGCGGAACGGCGGCCGGTGCTGCTGGCGGTCGACGGCAACAGCCTGCTGCACCGGGCGTACCACGCGGCGCCCATCGGCAAGCTGGTCGACAACGCGGACCGCCCGGTCTGGGCGTTGCACGGGCTCATGCTGTCGATCGCCCGCGCCGCCGCGAAGATCCGGCCCCATGCGGTGGTCGTCGGCTTCGACTGCCCCGACGAATCCGCCCGGCGGGTGGCGTACCCCGGTTACAAGGCGCAGCGGCCGGACAAGCCCGCCGACCTGACCGACCAGCTGGCGACCGCGCCCGAGCTGTTGCGGGCGGCTGGCCTCTGCGTGGTCACGCCCACGGCGTACGAGGCGGACGACGTGCTCGCCAGCTCGGCCGAACGGGCTCGCTGCGACGGCTGGCGGTCGATCCTCGTCACCAGCGATCGGGACGCGTTCGCGCTGATCGACCCCACGACGTCGGTGCTGCGCATCCGCAACGGCGGATTCGACGAGGCGGTCGTGGTGACGCCGGAATCCCTCGCCGACGTGTACGGCGTGACGCCCGGCCAGTATCGGGACTACGCGGCGCTGCGCGGCGACCCCTCCGACAACCTGCACGGCGTACGCGGCTTCGGATCGGCGACCGCGGCCCGGCTGCTCGCCGCGTTCGGCAGCGTCGACGCCGCCTGGTCGGCCTGGGACGACGGGCAGGCCGAAACCGTCCGCAGCGCCGTCGGCGACCGCGCCGCCACCCACTTCGGTACGCCCGAAGCCCGCGAGGTCGTCGACCGGAACCGGCGGATCATGGCGATGCGGCACGATCTGACGATCCCGGCGCTCGACGGCATCCGCCTGCCGCTCGACCTGGCGGTGATGCGCCGGGCGTTGTCCGGCCACGGGATCTCACTCGGGCCGTCGCTGTGGGCGTTGACCGGGCGCGCCGATCCGAACGGCACCGACCCGGCCGGCACTGCGTACGTGCCGAATCAGTGGCGAAAGCGCAACCGGCGCGACCCGATCCCCGGTCAGCTCGCGCTCTTCTGACCCTTCGGCTGGACGGCCTTGCCCGCCGCCGAACCCTTGCTCGCCGCCGAACCTTTGCTCGCCGCCGACTCCGTGCCGGCCGCCGTGGTGGCTGTCTCCTTCGCGGGTGCGGCCTTCTTCGCGGGTGTCGCCTTCTTCGCGGGTGTCGCCTTCTTGGCGGCGCGCTTCTTCGGGCTGAGCCCCAACGCCTCGAGGTCGGCCGGCGTCAGTACGCGTTTCCCGCTGGGCGCGGCCAAGTGCGGCGGCAACGGCTCCGGCTCCTTCTTCGCTGGTGCCGCCTTGGCTGCCTTAGCCGCCTTGGTGGCCTTCGCCGGGCGGGCCGCCGCCTTGACCCGTTCCGCCTCGCCGGCCGAGCTGATCAGCTTGCGTACCTTCGGCTCGGTCGCCAGGTTCGTCTTCGCCGCCACCTGGGCCGCCGGCATCCCGGCCACCAGCAGATCGGCCAGCGCCCGGCCCCGTTCGCGGCGGATCGCCTCGACCATGCCCTGGAACAGCACCTGCTGGTGGGTCAGTTCGACATACCGCTGCATCGGATCGGGCTCGCTCAAGGCGTACGCGCAGAGGTTGCGCAGCATCCCCTCGATCTCAGCCGGGGTGGCGGCGTATCCCTCGGTGGTCGGATCATTCATCGCGAATGATTTTACTGCTCCGGCGCCCTACCGCTCGCGTACCGCCTGCAGTGTGTAGCTCATCGGCACGCGTTCGCGGTGCTCGGCCAACCGCCATTCGCCGTGCTCGTCCTCCACCATGCCTTCGAGCAGCGCCTTCCACGGCACGCTGTCGTGCTCCTCAAGCATCGTCAGCCGCATCCCCTCGGCGAGCAGCGCCGACACGATCTCGCCGAGCCCGTGGTTCCAGCTGTGGCTGACGTTGTGCACGAACTGCGTCTCGGTCTCCACATAGGTGCCCGGCTCGTCGAAGACCAGCGGCTCCGCCGTCTCGAAGTACGGATACGTGACCTTGATGCCGTCGGTGGTGTGCTCGTTGAGCGCCCAGAGCATCGGATGCCCCTCGCGGAGGAACAGCCGCCCGCCCGGCTTGAGCAGCCGCGCCACCACCGCCGCCCACCGGCGTACGTCCGGCAGCCAGCACAGGGCGCCGATCCCGGTGAAGACCAGGTCGAACTCGCCCGCCGGGAGGACCTCGGCGGCGGCGTACACGTCGGATTCGACGAAGTCGACCTCGACG
Organism: Hamadaea sp. NPDC051192; assembly: GCF_040682475.1. Lineage (NCBI taxonomy): Bacteria > Bacillati > Actinomycetota > Actinomycetes > Micromonosporales > Micromonosporaceae > Hamadaea > Hamadaea sp. NPDC051192. Next base: position 65,016 of record NZ_JBFBAZ010000025.1, on the reverse strand, counting down.
CCGGCGGCCTTGGCGAGTGCGCGAGCCTCGACCAGGGCGGAGGGCGAGAAGTCGAGGCCGGTCATCCGCGCGCCGAGCCGGGCGAGGGAGACGGTGTCGGTGCCGATGTGACACTGCAGGTGTACGCCCCGAAGACCGGCGATGTCACCGAGCCGGGGGACGTCGAACCGGACGACCTCGGACAGGTACGCCGGATCCGCGGCGAAGTCGGCGACGTTGTACCCGGGCGACTGAGCGTGGGCCGGGGCGCGTTCGTCCCAGTTGGCCCGGTTGACGGCGATGCTGTCGGCGTAGCTGTCGGCGCGGCCGGAGTCTGCGGGGTTGCTCACGCTGCGAAAGATCGCATGCCGGCGAGCCCGGCACAAACGATTTCGCCGTACTCGTTCGGCTGAAGCGCCGGTCGGCCCCGGGACATCGCCCTAGGCTCAGGGACGACAGCTCTGCATGGGACGGCTCTGCCGGAGCACAGCGCTCCTGTGACGGTGATCAGCGATCAAGGAGGATCCATGAGCACGCGCCTGAACCCGTACCTGAACTTCCCCGGCTCCTGCAAGGAGGCCATGGAGTTCTACCAGGAGGTACTCGGCGGCGACCTGAAGCTCACCACGTTCGGCGAGTTCGGCTCGGACGACGCGGCGACCAAGGACCAGATCATGCACGCCCTGCTGGAGACCCCGGCCGGGTTCACGATCATGGCCTCCGACCTGCCGCCCGGCATGGAGCACCAGCCCGGCCAGAACATCTCGATCAGCATCAGCGGCGAGGACGCCGGCGCGCTGCGCGGCTACTGGGACAAGCTGGCCGCCAAAGGCACCGTCACGATGGCGCTCGAGAAGCAGATGTGGGGCGACGAGTACGGAAGCTGCGTCGACCAGTTCGGCGTGCCCTGGATGATCGACATCGTCCACCCGCAGTAGGCTCGCCGCCGTCGTGATTGGGGATGATCTAGGCGAGAAAGGGTTGTCCAGGCAGCCGATTCTCGCCTAGATCAAGTTCTGGACCCAGGCTTCGTGGCCGTGGTGCGCGTGCGGAGAATGCGCACGTGGATATGTGGCGGGTGCTGCCCGACGACGAGCGGATGCGCTGGGAGTTTCGGCCGTTGGCCGGCGTCGGGCCGCTTCGGTTCGGGATGACGTGTACGGAGGTCGTGCGCGTGCTGTATCCGGGCCGCGGCCTGAGCCTTCGAAGCTTCGGTGAGTTGCATGAGCATGGCGTCACCGTCTACTGCTCCGACGACGCACTCTTCTGCGTCGCGGTAGACGGCTTGATCGGGCCGCAGGTCACACTCGACGGTGAGCGCCTGGTTGGGCGAGTTCCCTCGCAGCTCGAACAGTGGGCGTTCGGCTATCGGGAGCAGCGCGACCTCACTCTGCGCTATTCGCATGCCGCCGATCCGGAGTTGTTCGAGCTTGGCCTGATCCTGCGGGTTCAGCGGGCCGGGGACTCCGTGATCAGCCGGCCGGTGTTTCTCGCCGAGCCGGCGGACGTCCCGTGGGACGTGGTGCCCCGCCGGGAGTGGTGTCGCGGCTGACCCCCGGACTCCGAGCGTCGAATCACCTTATGTACATGTTCGGCGGGAACCGAAACAGCGTTTCGCGGGCCGGCCGGGGGCCGGGACGATGACTCGATCAGCGCAGTGATGCATGCAGAACTGTCGCCTGACACGTCGCGTCCCCGGTCCAAGGAGTGTGCAGTGAACACCCTCAAACCGGGTGTTCTGCTACGGCCAGGGCATCAGCATCGACGGCGAGTACGGCCCGAACACCCGGCAGGCCGTCAAGAACGTCCAGTCCTACCTCAATACCTACGAGGGCGCCGGCTGGGCCGTCGACGGCTGGGCCGGGCCGGGCACCCGCAAGAAGATGAAGCACGTGGCCACCGAGCAGACGTTCTGCGTCCACACGTCGAACCCGAGCATCTGGCCCGGGTGGGAATGGCTGGACGTCCCCTACTGATCGGACCGCGCCCGAGGCTGCTCACCGGATGCGGTGGGCAACCTCGGGCGCCGTCGAGCGCAGCTCCCGGATGAAGGTGCGGACCGCCAGCGACCGGGCCATCGCGGGAGTCGTCACGTAGCCGATCTCCCGCCGGGGCCGGCTCTCGCCCAGATCCTCGATCGCCAGTCCGGGCGGCGCGCCCAGCAGGCTGAGCTGCGGGGCCACCGCCATGCCCATGCCCTGCGCGACCATCGACAGCACCACGCTGTCGTCCTGCGCGGTGATCGTCGCGCGCGGCAGCCACTTCTGCGCCGACCACCACTCGCGCGTGTAGGAGCCGCAGTTCTCGTCCCAGTCGATCAGCGGCAGGCCGCGCGGCTCCCGGTGGCCTGACGGGTACGCGAGCGCGTACGGGTCCTCGAAGAGCCGTCCCGACAGCAGCCCGGCGGGGATCGCCTGGCTGCCGCCGAGGGTCGCGATGCCGATGTCGGCCCGGCCGTCGGCGACCTCACCGGCGGTGCCCCGGCCGACTTCCCGGACGATCGCCACCTCCGGGCGTACGCCGGGGAGCCGGGCGGTCAACCGGGCCAGCGCGGCGGGGAGTAGATGTGCGGCCGCACTGCGGAACGCGGCGATCCGCAGCGGCCCCTCGACACTGCCGGCCGCGGCTCCCCGTGCCTCCGCGCCCAGCGTCTCCAGCAGCCGCAGGATGCGGCGAGCGTGCGCCACTGCGCGTACGCCCGCCGGGGTGGGCCGGGCGCCGTGCCGCCCGCGGTCGAACAGGACGACGCCGATCTTGCGTTCGCAGGCCCGGACGGCGTGCGACACGGCCGACTGGGTGAGGCCGAGCTGGGCCGCGGCGGCGGTGAAGCCTCCGGCGGCGTCGACGGCGACCAGGACGCGCAGCTCGTTCGGGGCGAGATCGGCCTCTGCGGCTCTGTCGGGGGGCTCGGCAGCGGGCATGAGCCGAAGATACCCAGGCGGCGTCCACGGGGTTGGCTGCTACACGAGTGTGTAGTAGCCTATACGTGTGTGTAGCGAACGAGCGCCCGACGACCTGACCGCCCGTGCCCGCATCCGGGACGCGGCCATCCGGCTGTTCGCCGACCGGGGGATCGCCGGGGCGTCCGTCCGAGACATCGCGCAGGAGGCGGGGGTGTCCTCCGGCCTGCTGCGGCACCACTTCGGCTCCAAGGAGGCGCTGCGCGACACCTGCGACGAGTACGCCAAGGAGCGCACCGACCGGTTCCGCGAGGAGGTCTTCGGCGGCAAGCTGGCCGACCCGGGCTTCCTCGTCAGCCACAGCCCGGAGATGCGGCTGTTGCAGCGCTACCTGGTTCAGTCCATGAAGGACGGTTCACCGGCCTCTTCGGCGCTGTTCGACAAGATGGTCGACATGGCCGAGGAGTGGGTCGCCAAGACCGGTGTCGAGACCCGCGACCAGCGGGCGTACGCCGCCGTGATCTGCGCGATGCAGCTGGGCGTCTTCCTGCTCTCCGACCAGATCTCCCGGGTGCTCGGCACCGATCTCGACACCACCGAGGGCTACGTCCGGCTCAACCACGGGTTCGTCGACGCCGCCGCCAACGCCATGCTGTCGCCCGAGCAGGCCGGCTACCTGCATACGGCGATGGATCGTCTGCTCACCGAACCCCCTCAAGAAGCCTCCTCGAAGGAGTGACGACCACCATGTCCGACGCGATCACGCACGCGATTCAGGTGGAGAGCCTGGTGAAGTCGTTCGGGCGCACCCGTGCGCTCGACGGCCTCGACCTGGCCGTCCGCACCGGTGAGGTGCACGGCTTCCTCGGCCCGAACGGCGCCGGGAAGACCACCACCATCCGCGTCCTGCTCGGCCTGCTGCGATCCGACGGCGGCACGGCCCGGCTGCTCGGCGGCGATCCGTGGGCGCAGGCCACTGAACTGCACCGGCGGCTCGCGTACGTGCCCGGCGATGTGACGCTATGGCCCAACCTGTCCGGCGGCGAGGTCATCGACCTGCTCGGCGACCTGCGCGGCGGGCTGAACAAGCAGCGCCGGGACGAACTGCTCACCGCGTTCGACCTCGACCCCCGCAAGAAGGCCCGCACCTACTCCAAGGGCAACCGGCAGAAGGTGGCCCTCGTCGCCGCGCTCGCCTCCGACGTCGAACTGCTCATCCTGGACGAGCCGACGTCCGGTCTCGACCCCCTGATGGAAGAGGTCTTCCGCGAGGTCGTCCGGGCCGAGGTGCAGCGCGGTGGGCGTACCGTCCTGCTGTCGAGCCACATCCTGTCCGAGGTGGAAGCGCTCTGCGACCGGCTCACGATCATCCGCGACGGCAAGGCTGTCGAGACCGGTACGCTCGCCGACCTGCGGCACCTGACGCGTACGACGATCCGGGCCGAGCTGGCCGGAACGGTCAACGGGCTGGCCGCGCTGCCGGGCGTCCACGATCTGCGCGTACAGGACGGCACTGCGGGTTCGACGGTGAGCTTCGCCGTCGACAACGCCGTCCTGGAGCAGGCGCTGCGGCTGCTCGCCGAGGCCGGCGTACGCGGGCTGGTCAGCCAGCCGCCGACGCTGGAGGAGCTGTTCCTGCGTCACTACAACCGGCCCGCCGCCGCCACCGCCGGAACCGGGGTGTCGCGATGAAGGGCGCGCTCCGGCTGACCCGGCTCGCCCTGCGACGCGACCGGATTCAGCTGCCGATCTGGATCGCCGGCGCGATGCTGCTCCTGTACGCCGGCGCCGCCGCAGTGAAGGACGAGTTCCCGACGGAGGCGGACGCAGCGACCGCGCTCAAGGGCGCCGTCACGAGCCCGGCCGTGCTGCTGATGCGGGGCATCCCGGTCGGCGTCGCGCAGGGCGCGCTCGTCAACTTCCGCAACTACGCGTCGCTGCTGGTCCTGGTGGCACTGATGAGCACCTTCCTCGTCGTCCGGCATACCCGGCAGAACGAGGAGACCGGCCGGTCGGAGCTGATCGGGTCGGCCGCGGTCGGCCGGCACGCCGCGCTGGTGGCAGCGCTCACCCATGCCCTGATCGCGAACGTCCTCATGGGACTGTTCTCGACGCTGGCGCTGCTCGGAGCGGGACTGCCCGCCGCCGGCTCGGTCGCCTGGGGTGCGGCCAGCGTGCTCACCGGGATGTCCTTCGCCGGGATCGCGGCACTGGCCGCTCAAGTGTTCAGCACCGCCCGCGCCGCCAACGGGTTCGCCGCCCTCACCATCGGCGTGGCGTACTTCGTGCGGGGCGTCGGCGACGCCCTCGGCGAGATCGGACCGGACGGCATCCGGGTCACGAGCACCTGGGTGGCCTGGGTGTCCCCGCTCGGCTGGGGCGAACAGGTACGCCCCTACGGCGACGAGCGCTGGTGGGTGCTGATCATCCCGCTGCTCTTCACCCTTGTCTGCGCCGCCGGGGCGTACGCCCTGGTCAATCGCCGCGACCTCGGCGCCGGGCTGGTGCCTGCCCGGCTCGGCCCGCCTTCGGCGGCCCGGTCGCTGCTCAGCCCGACCGGCCTGGCCTGGCGATTGCAACGTGGCACGGTGATCGGCTGGGTGGTCGGCGGCGCCGTGTTCGGATACGGCATCGGCACGCTGGGCAACACGGTGAACGACGCGTTCGAGGAGAACAAGGGAGTCGCCGACCTCATGGGCCAGCTGGCCGGGGGAGCCTCCGGCGGACTCGTCGACGTCTTCTACGCGGCCATGATGGCGATCTTCGGCGTACTCGCCGCCGGATTCGCGGTCCAGGTCCTGCTGCGGCTGCGCAACGAGGAGACGGCCGGCACGGCCGAGGCGGTCCTGGCCACCGCGACCGGCCGAGTCCAATGGGTCGCCTCGCACCTGACCATCGCGGTCGGCGGCGCGGCGCTGCTGTTGGCGGCGTCCGGACTGGCCATGGGGCTCGGCGACCTCTCGACCGGTGGGCAGACCAGCGTCGGCACCTTGGTCGGCGCGGCACTCGTCCAGCTCCCGGCCGCGCTGACCGTGGCGGGCTTCGTCGTGCTCGCCTTCGGTGCGCTGCCCCGGATCAGCGTCGCACTCGCCTGGACGGGGCTGGTCGTGAGCATCGTCTTCGGCATGCTCGGCGACCTGTTCGGCCTGCCGCAGGCCGCCCGGGACATCTCGCCGTTCAGCCACGTGCCGGCCGTCCCCGTCGCCGATCCCGCGGTCGGTCCGCTCGCCGCGCTGCTGGCGGTCGCGGTGGTGCTGATCGTGGGCGGGCTCGCGTTGTTCCGGCGGCGGGACCTCACCTCCTGAGCCTCCGCACTCCGGCCGTCGGCGGCCCGCCATCGTGGAGCATTCCTCCTCCTCGAGGGCGGGCCGCCGGCTCGTCGGACGGCCCGCGCCGGCCCGCGGCGTGACGGCGAATCCCCATCATGCGTTGGCGCATTAGGAACGATCTCGTCCTAAAGCCCCCGTAACGTCGGTGGCATGACTGAGATGACCGAGACTGTGCAGTCGGAGATCGTGCCGTTCCGGATCGACGTTCCCCAGGCCGAGCTCGACGACTTGGCTACCCGGCTCGCGGCGACCCGCTGGCCGGACGACGTGCCCGGTAGCGGCACGACGTACGGGATGCCGACGGCGGTCGTACGCCGGCTGGCCGAGCGCTGGCGTGACGGTTACGACTGGCGGGCCGCCGAGGCCCGGCTCAACGAGATTCCGCAGTTCACCACGACCATCGACGGGCAGAACATCCACTTCCTGCACGTACGCTCGGCCGAGCCGGACGCGACGCCGTTGGTGCTCCTGCACGGCTGGCCGGGGTCCATCGTGGAGTTCCTGAAGGTGATCGGCCCGCTAACCGATCCGCGGTCGCACGGCGGCGACCCGGCCCTGGCGTTCCACGTCATCGCGCCGTCGTTGCCCGGCTACGGCTTCTCCGGGCCGCCGACCGAGCAGGGCTGGGACAGCGCCCGGATGGCGCGGTCGGTCGCGACCCTGATGACGCGGCTCGGCTACGAGCGCTGGGGCGCCGCCGGCGGTGACTCGGGCGCACTGGTCGGCCGCGAGCTGGGCATCCTGGCCCCGGCCGGGCTGATCGGCGTACATCTGTTGCAGATCTTCGCCTTCCCGTCCGGTGATCCGGCCGAGTTCGAGAAGATCTCCGACGCCGACAAGGCGAGCCTGTCCGGCTCCACGGCCGACTTCCAGAGCAAGGCGGGCTATCAGCAGATCCAGCAGACGCGGCCGCTGACGTTGGCGTACGGGCTGACCGACTCGCCGGCCGGGCAGCTGGCCTGGAACGCCGAACTCTGGACGGGCTGGGGCGACTTCGCCGAGTACCTCGACGTCGACAACTACCTGACCCACGTGAGCATCTACTGGTTCACCCGGACCGGCGGCTCGAGCGCCCGGCACTACTACGAGGACGCGCAGAGCGGCGCGGGCTACCGCGAGGAGCCCAACCAGGTGCCGACCGCCGTCGCGGTGTTCCCGCAGGACTTCCGCACGATCCAGACGTTCGCCGGGCGGTCGAACAACATCGTGCGCTACTCCGAGTTCGACCGGGGCGGGCATTTCGCGTACACGACTGATCCCGATCTCCTGGTGACGGACCTGCGCGAGTTCTTCGCGAGCCTGTGAAGCACGGGGCCTGATGCCGGGCGGGCCCGACGCGAAGCGAGCAAGCGAGCCCGAGACCAGGGGAGCCCGAGACCAGGGGAGCCCGAGACCAGGGGGCCCGAGACCAGGGGCCCGCTTGCATACCGTACGTCCGTACTGTTAAATGGGGACGTGACCGACTTTGCTGACCTCCCCACGACCACCCTGGCCGACCTCCTGGATCGCGCGCAGGTGATGGACATCGGCATCCGCCCGTTGTGGTCCCCGACGCCGCGCGTCGCGGGTCCGGCGTTCACCGTGCGCTGCCGGCCGGGCGACAACCTGATGCTGCACGCGGCGATCCATCTGGCCGAGCCGGGTTCGGTGATCGTCGTGGAGTCGGGCGACCTGGACTACGCGCTCGCCGGCGGCAACGTCTGTGCGGTCGCCCAGCGCCGGGGGATCGCCGGATTCGTCCTCGATGGACTGATCCGCGATCTGACCGAGGTACGCGACGCCCGCTTCCCGGTCTTCGCCCGGGGGGTCATCCCGATCCCCGGCGCGAAGGCCGGACCGGAGCCGCTGAACATCCCGGTGACCTGCGGTGGCGTGACCGTCCACCCTGGTGACGTCGTGGTGGCCGACGAGGAGGGCGTGGTCGTCGTCCCGGCCGCCCGGCAGGCCGAGATCGCCGTGCAGGCGCAGGCCAAGCTGGCCAAGGAAGCGGCCGAGACGCTGGACGAATGGGAGTCGGCGCACCGCGCGAAGATCGCGGGCATCCTGCGCGACGCGGGCGCCGATCTGCCGCTGTGACCGGCACCCTAGGGAGCGGGCCGGTCAAGTGTGATACTGCGGCCAGACGTGCTCCGGGGTCGGTGAAAGTCCGAACCGGCGGTGACAGTCCGCGACCCGACCGCAGCCAGCGGCCGGTGGACCCGGTGGAACTCCGGGACCGACGGTGAAAGTCCGGATGGGAGGCAGCACGCGACGAACGGGGTCAGCCGTGGGCTGACGCCGCCGTCTCGCGTCCCCCGGGGTCCATAGTGGAAAGGGACCCTGTGATGAGTGTTCTGCACGACCTGTTCGACGCCCAGCTGACCGTCTTCGGCCAGCACATCCTGTGGCGCGAGGTCATCGGCAACGCGTTCGGCTTCGCGTCGGCGATCGGCGGCCTGCGCCGCCGCGTCTGGGCCTGGCCGGCCGGCATCGCCGGCAATCTCCTGCTGTTCACCGTGTTCTTCGGCGTCGCCTTCGACAACCCGCAGGCGATGACCCTGTTCGGCCAGGCCGGACGGCAGATCTTCTTCATCGTCACCAGCGTCTACGGCTGGTGGCGCTGGTACGGCGTGTCGCGCGGGCGCGGCTCGACCGGCCCGGCCATCACACCCCGCTGGGCCACCGCGCGCGAGCGGCTGGCGTTGGTCGCGTTCTGGGCGATCGCGGTCGTCGTGGTCCAGCAGGTGTTCGTCTGGTTCGGGGCGGGCTGGCCGGCGCCGCGCTGGTACTTCTGGTGCGACGCCTGGATCTTCGTCGGCTCGATGGTCGCCACGTACGCCATGGCTCGGGGCTGGAACGACTTCTGGCTCGCCTGGCTGGCCGTCGACGCGGTCGGCGTACCGCTGTTGATCAAGTCGCATTTCTATCCGTCCGCGGTCCTCTACGTGGTCTACGGCGGGCTGGTGGCCTACGGGTTCTCCGTCTGGCTGCGTACCTCGCGGGCGGCGGTGGCGGCACCGGCCGCCTCGACACCCGTGACGGTCTGACCCCCGCGAAGAACTCCGCGGGAAGATCTTGGCGGCCGGACACAACCTTCGGCGGCGTCGCCGGGTCGTGTCAGGTAAGCCGGGCGGTCTAGCCCGGACTGCCGAGGGGGAGTGCGCCGATGCCTGGTGAGGACGGGTTCCGCGAATTCGTGGAGGCTCGCTACGTCGAGCTGCTGCGGATCGCGTACCTGCTCACCGGCTCGGCGCACGAGGCCGAGGACCTGGTGCAGAACGCGCTGGTCCGCACGATGCGGGCCTGGTCCCGGGTGGACGAGCCGATGCCCTACGTCCGCCGCGTCATGGTGAACCAGCACATCAGCGCCTGGCGCCGGTTCCGGCGGCGGGAACTGGTCACCGCGTCGCCGCCGGACACGGCCTTCGCCGACACCGCCGACGCGGTCGCCCAGCGGCACGCGGTGCGAGACGCGCTGCGGGCACTGCCGCCGCGCACGCGGGCCGTCGTCGTGCTGCGCTATCTCGGCGACATGTCCGAGGCGGAGGTGGCGGCCGCCTTGGGCTGCTCGCTCGGCAACGTCAAGAGCCACGCCAGCCGGGGACTGGCCCGGCTCCGTGCCGTCCTCGACCCGGTCGATCTGGAAAGGATCCCGCTGTGAGCGTCGACGAGATGGTCGGCCGTGCCCTACGCGACCTGGCCGACGAGGTCCGCCCCGAACACGACCCCTACAGCCGGATCCGGACCCGTCATCGGCGGTCGCGCCGTCGCCGGAACGCCGCCGTCGCCACCACTGTGGCCGGTGCGCTCGCGGTCGCCTGGGTCACCGTCGGGCCGCAGAACGCGCCCGAACCGCCGCCCGCCACCGGCTTCGACGCCCAGCGGACCTGGGAACAGCGGCTCGCGGACACGCCGGTCCGCGGCAAGCTGGCGGCCGCGGACCCCGGCTACCTCGCCGACGTGGCCCGGCTGATCGGGGAGCATCGTCGCGGCGGGCTCTATCTCACCCGCTATGCGGTACGCGAGACGCACATCCTCTATCTCGATGACGTGGGTCCGTGGCGGATCGCGATCGTCGCGTTCGCCTTGGCCGACCCGGGGGCGTCGGCGTGGACGCAGGCCTCGGCGGTCTTCCGGGCGCCGAAGGGGGCTACGGCGGCCGAGCTGACCCGGATCGAGGCGCTGAACAGCTACAGCGATGGGCTCGGCCCGTTCACGCACGTCGAGTTCGTGAACGAGGGCAAGACCTCGACCGCGGCGGTGGTGGCGCTGGCCCCGGCCGGCTGCACCGTGTTCTCGGCCGCCTGGCCCGACCTCGATCGCTGGCAGGCCGAGCCCACCGGTTCCTACCTGGTACGCGACGCGAGCACCGTGCGGGCCGAATGGTGGCGGATCGAGTGCGGCGGCCGGATCCGGGAGAAGACGCCCGCCCCCTACGACACCGGCATCCTCCCGATCACCGATCAGGTCGTCACCCAGGAGTTGCGTACCGCGCGCGGCACGCCGGACCCGCAGCTTGCCCGGGAGGCGCTGGAAGGCGAGCGGACCCCGCTCGGCCCGGCCGTGCTGAGCGGCCTGCCCCGGGTCGTGTGGGGCGGCCGGATCACCTGGCCCGGCGGCGACGCGGCCGGGCGTACGGGGGTCACGACGGTCGTCGCCGCGCCCCGGGTCGCCGGCGGGTGGGCGGGCACCGTCTCGATCCGCTACGACCGGGACACCGGCACGGGGCTGGGGATCGGGCGCGGCTTCACCACCGAGGAGAACCCCGCCGATCCACACACGACGGTCGCGGTACGCCTGGACGACACCGCGTCCGGCGTACTGGTGATCACGCCGAAGACCGCGACCGGCGTACGCGTCCTCGTCGGCGGCGCGGTCGTGGCCCAGGCCCCGGTCGCGAACGACGCGGCTGTGGTGACCGTGGCCGACCCGCTGAGCGCCGAATTCGAGGCGCTCGACGCGACCGGGCGGGTCGTCGGGCGTACGCGGATCAACCAGCCGCCGATCGACGGCGCGATCGACGGCTGGTCCACCGTGTGACCCAGCGGTGACCCAGCGGCGACCCAGCGGCGACCTAGCGGCGACCTAGCGCTGTCGTGGTGGCGGGCTCTGCCCGCCACCCTGCCCGCCGCCCTGGCCGTTGCTGACCTGGATGGCCACCGTGCTGCCCTTGCTCGTCGAGCCGCTCGGCGACGTCCCGGCGACGGTGCCCTTCGGGCAGATCGAGTTGACCTCGCCCGACTCGACCGTCACCGAGAAGCCCTTGTTGCGCAGGATGGTCGTCGCCTCGCTCACCGTCTTGCAGGTGACGCTCGGGATCGAGGTCTTCGTCCCGTGCACGATCTTCGTGCCGTCCGGCTTGCCGAACTGCTGCGCCGGCTTGCCCTTCATCCCGTCGTGCAGAGTGTCGGCGACGGCCGGGTTGACCACGTCTCGGTGCGCGTCCTTGCCGCCGAGGTTGGCGGAGCTGACCGTGTTGTTGGTCCAGTCCGGGTCGGCGACGATGCCCGCCACCGACAGCTGACGCGTCGTGGCCACCATCGCGGCCGTGCGGTCGTTGTCGGTGGTGCCGGTCTTGCCGGCCACCGGCTTGTCGACGATGTCGTGGACGTAGGGCGCGGTGCCCCCGTTGGCGCATCCGCCGAGCTGAGACCGGTCGCCGAGCGGGCAGCGCGCCATGTCGATCGCGGCCCGCGCCACGTCGGTGTCGATCACCTTCTGGCAGCGCGGCTTGGCCGCGTCGAGCTGCACTCCATTGGCGTCGGTGATGGACTCCACCGGGATCGGCTGGCAGTACGTGCCGTCCGCGGCCAGCGTCGCGAACGCGTTGGCCATCTCCATCGGCGTGTTCTGGGTGACGCCGAGGGTGAACGTGCCCCAGGCGTCCGGGTGCGCCGCGAAGTACGCGTCGGTGCCCTGCTGGTTGGGGTCACCCCGGAAGGTCAGCCCCATCTGCCGGGCCGCCTCGACCGCCTTGGCCGGGCCGACCCGGGCGATGAGCTGCGCGAAGTAGGTGTTCACCGAGCGCCCGAACGCCTGCCACATCGTGTGTACGCCGGTCATCGACTGCGACGCGTTCTTCGGGCACCACTTGTCGCCGCAGCTGGCCGGGCCGGGCGCGGTGACGAACGGCGACACCCACTGATAGGGCGAATTGATCGTGTAGTCGAGCGGGTAGCCGTTCTCCAGCGCGGCGACCGCCGTGAACACCTTGAACGTCGAGCCGAACTGGTAGCCGTACTGGTCGCCGCTCATCAGCGGGTTGACCGTGTTCGGGTACGTGCCGCGAATGTTCTTGGCGGCCTTGGCCGGGTCGGTGGACAGACCGTTCTTCGGATTGGCCGCGTCGTCGATCTTGAAGTTGCGGTTGACCGCCATCGACCGGACCTTGCCCGTGCCGGGCTCCACCGCGACCACCATCAGCGCGTGCTTCTTGCCGGTCTTGAGGTACTTCTCGACGTTCGCCTTGGCGGCGTTCTGAGTCGACACGTCCAACGAGGAGACGATCTTGTAGCCGCCGGTCTTCAGCGCCCGCTCACGCTCGTAGGAGTTCGCGCCGAACGCGGGCTCGCTCATCCACCAGCGCTGAAGGAAGTCGCAGAAGAATCCGGCGCTGGCGATCGCCGTCGCGGTGCAGCCGTTCGGCGCCGGCTTGCCGGTGATCTTCAGTTCCTTGGCCTTGGCCTGCGTCGCCTGCTCGGCCGTGATCGCGCCGATCTCGTGCATCTGGTCGATCACCCAGTCGCGACGGCCCTTGCCGTCGGCGGCGGCCTGCTCGTTGACGGTGCCGTCGTCCTGGATCGGGTTGAAGTCGCTCGGCGACTTGACGAGCCCGGCCAGGAAGCCCGCCTCCTCGACGGTCAGGTTCTTCGGCTCCTTGCCGAAGTACACCTGCGACGCGGCGTAGATGCCGAACGCGTGGTTGCCGAAGTACGCGATGTTGAGGTAGCCCTCCAGGATCTGGTCCTTCGTGAGCTTCTTCTCGATCGCCAGCGCGTACTTGACCTCCCGTAGCTTCCGCGCCGGGGTGTCCTCGGCGGCGCTCAGCACGTCGTTGGGGTTGTCGGCGGCGTACGTGATCGACAGTCGCACGTACTGCATCGTCAGGGTCGAGGCGCCCTGCTGAGTCTCGCCGGAGTTCTTGTTCGCCACGAACGCCCGCGCGATGCCCTGGACGTCGACGCCGTTGTGCTCGTAGAACTTGTGGTCCTCGGCGGCGATCATCGCCTGCTGCATCACCTTGGGAATCTGATCCATGGCGATGTCCTGCCGGTTCTCGTCATAGATCGAGGCCAGCAAGGTCCGGCCGTCGCTCGCGTACACCTTGCTCATCTGCGGCGACCGTTTCACGGTCAGCTCGCTCGGCAGGTCCGCGAACGCCTGTGCGCCCGACTTCGCCGCTAGACCGGACATCGCGATCGCCGGGAACGCCGCCGCCGCCACCACGACGCCCGCGAGGACACCACAGATCAGCAGGGACGCCACGTTCATGACGGGATTGCGATCGCCTTTACGCATGAGGGCACCACCGGGGTCGAAACGGGCGGGTGATCTGAGCACCTTGACGCAAGATCACCCCGGGCCGTTGCCCGGCCCCACGCGGGCATGTCGTGGATCACATGATCGACAGATGTCGAGCTCTGGCGGCGACGTCGTCTTCGCAGCTCAACCCGCGTCCGTCAGCAGATCGATGAGCTGGCTCGCATTGCGCTGGGCGTAGTCTGAGTAGCAGTTGTTCATGAGCACATGGGTCTCGCCGGTGGTGTCGGCGAGCTTCTCCAGCTTCGGCGCCCAGTCCTTCAGCTCGCGCTCCGAGTAGAGGTAGCCGAACTTCTCGTAGATGTCGCGGCTCGTCCACTTGCCGCTGTGCCCGTGGAAGCGGACCACCGCCCGATCGGCGGTCGCCTCCACGACCGGCGGGATCGACGACTTGTGGCCCTGCGGCATGTCGACGCAGACGAGCGGCAGATGATGGCGGCGCAGGAAGTCGAGGGTCTCGGCGCGGTTGTCCCCGGCGAACCAGGACTCGTGCCGGAACTCGACCGCGATGGGCAGCGGACGGCAACGCTCGGCCGCCTCCAGGACGTAGTCCTTGTTCGACCGCCGGATGGTGAACCACGGCGGGAACTGGAACAGCAGTACGCCGAGCTTGCTCGCGTCGGTCAGCGGCCGCAACGCCGACAGGAACCGGTCCCAGATCTCGTCGGTCGTCTTCGGATCCAGGTCACGGGGGTAGACCGAGGCCTTGTCGGTCTCCGGGCGGAGATCCTTGAAGATCGACGACACCTTCGTCGGGTGTCCGGTGAGCAAACTGAACGCCTTGACGTTGAAGAGGAAGCCGGCCGGGGTGCGCTCGGCCCACAGCCGCACGGTCTGCTCGGCGGGCGGGGAGTAGTACGTGGAGTCGACCTCGACGAGCGGGAACTGCCGGGCGTAGTACGCCAGGCGCTGCTCGGCGGTGTCGGCCGCCTGCGGATACCACCCCGAGGCGAGCAGGGTCTTGTCGGTCCACGAGGCGGTGCCGACCCGGATGCCGCCCATGCGCCCAGGCTACCGGCGTCCGGTCCCCACCGCTCGATCATTGCGCCAGCCAGGCTGCGTACGCGGGCGTTTCGCTGCCGGAAACAGCCTGGCCGCGCAATGATCACGCCGGTCAGCGGCGGCCGAAGCCGCCGCCGGCCGGGGCCTGCCCGGCGGTGACGGTGGCGAGCACGGTCGCCGAGCCCAGGCTGCCCGACGCGCGCAGGCCGCCGGTGTCGGCGCCGGAGGCGGAGCCACCCGTGTAGATCTTGTACGCCGTGCCGCTCTTGATCTCCGTGGACGAGTAGACCAGGTTCTGCATGGACTTCGACGTCACGAAGGTCGCCAGCACCTTGCCGGACGAGTCGGTCACGTGGACCGTCGTCCCGGCGCTGACGGCGGAGTCGAAGGTGGCCGACAGCCAGCCTTGCGCCGATCCGGTGTCGGGGGCGACCGCCATGCCCGCGCTGCCCGCCGCCACGAGTACGCCCCCGCTGATCTCGAACGAACCGTTGACGTCCAGCGCCCCGTTGCCGTCCATCGTCGGGCCGTTGACGACCAGGGTGCCGCCGGTGATCTTCGCCGTTCCGTTGGAGTCGAAGCCGTCGCCGTCGGCGTTGACGACGACCGTGCCGCCGGCGATGGTCAGCGAGTAGTCGCCGACGCCCATCTCGCCGCCTCCGCCGCCACCCCGGCCGAAGCCGCCGCCGCCGGACTGCGAGGTGCCCGAGCCGCCGGCTGCGTTGATGCCGTCGTCGCTGGAGGTGACCGTGACGTCGCCGCCGTTGACGGTGATGTCCTTGCCTTCCAGGCCTTCGTTCGACTTCGTGACCGTCACGGTGCCCTTGTCGACGATCAGATCCCCTTCGGCGTGTACGCCGTCGTCCCCGCTCGCCAGGGTGACGGTGGCCCCAGCGAAGTGCACCGCGCCGTCGCTGTGCACCGCGTCGTCGGCGGAGTCGGCCGTGATCGTGCCGCCGTCGAGGACGGTGATGACGTTCGACTTCAGCCCCTTGGCCGACGTGTCGTCGGACGGCTGTTCGCCGCTGCCGCCGCCGGTAGCGACGGTGAGCGTACCGCCGGTGACCACGAGGTCGGTCGAGGCGTCCGCGCCGTCACCCCCGGCGGTGACCTTCACGGTTCCGCCCGTGACGGAGATGTAGCCACGGTCGGCGTCGGTGTCGTTGTCCGCCTTCAACCCGTCTCCGCCGCCGGCGACCGTCACCGTGCCGCCGTCGACGACCAGATAGTCCTTGCCGCGTACGCCGTCGTCCTTGGCGGTGACGGAAATGGTGCCGGCCTGGATGACCAGACCGTCCTTGCTCGCGATGCCGTCGTTGCCGTTGCCGTGTACGGTCAGCGCCCCGGCGCCCGTGATCGTCAGGTCGGCCGAGCTGAACAGGGCCGCGTTGACATCCGCGTCCTCGGCGTACGAGGAGGTGTCGGCAAGCGAGTTCTGGCTGCCCTCGGCCAGGACGACGGTGACCAGTTTCGCGTCCGTCACGGCGATGGCGGCCGTCGTGCTGCTGGTGATCGTGGCGTCGTCGAGGATGAGCTTGACGGTCGCGTCCGCCGCCGCGACGACCACCTGCCCGGTCAGCGACCCCGACAGCCGATAGGTCCCGCCCTGCGTGATGGTCACCGTCGAGCCGTCCACCTTGACGCCGTCGCCGTCCGCGGACGCGCTGCCGCCGCTGAGCTTCACGTCGACCACCTCAGACTCGGTGAACGCCGACTGATCGCCGTCCACGTGGTCGGCCTGGTTGGCGGCCATCACCTCCTGCGCGGTCTGCGAACCGCTGACCGTCGACGTGCCCGCGGTGGACGCCGCCGTCGAGGTGTCCGGGTCGGCGCTGGTCGAGCAGCCGGCCAGCGCCGCGATGCCGAGGGCGGCCGAGGTGACCGCGACGAGCGCTTTCCTGCGGATCTTCATGACAGGTCCTCCAGAGCGGGTGACAGAGCAGGTGACGGGGCAGGTGACAGAGCAGGGGACAGGGCAGATGACAGAGCGGGGAAGTGGCGGCGGAGCACCGGCCGCCAGCGGTGCGCGGGCAGGCCGGGGCGCAACGCGGCCAGCCCCGTGGCGTACTTGGAGACCGGGCACGGCCGATGGCCCAGCGACCACAACAGCCGGTCCGCCGCCGACGCGCGGCCGCCCGACTTGGTCTCGACGATCACTCGCCCCGGCAGGTCCAGCTCCGGACCGCCGGGCACCCGCCAGGCCAGGTCCGCGTCGATCGTCACGCGCGTGCCGGTCTCGCTCACATACAAGGTGGTACGCCGATAGCACGTGGTCAGCGTCGGGCTCAGCCGCGCCGCATCGATGTCCACACCGGACTCGGCGAGCACCGGGGCGAAGCCGTCTCCGCCGTCGTAGGGCCGGCGGCGTTTGACCGTCGTGCCCCGGGGACCTCTCGTCTTGACCTCGGCGTACTGGAGGCCTGAGTCGACGTAGTGCCGCAGGCGCGCCTTGAACCGGCGACGCCGCCGCCGGGCCGCGCCGAGGTAACTGTCCAACTCCGGGGTGTCGAAGTAGACGGAGTGGTAGCCGAACTCTCGGCGGCCGTCGATCTCCAGTACGCGCGCCCGCCCAGCCAGTCCGTCGAGCAGCTCGGGCAGCTCCGAGCGGGGCAGCACGTACTTGCGGTCGACCCGGGTCAGCAACTCCGCCCGTGCGGTCAGCTCGTCGAGCGCGATCGGCGGCAGGCCCACTGCGTACGCCGTCATGCCGTACGCCGTCATGCCGCGATCCGCTCGACGCGCGGGCCCGGCTCGCGTACCGCTGGAGAATCGCGTACCAGTGGAGAATCGCCGGCCGTGTAGCGGACCTCGGCCACCGTGATGTCGTTGACGAGGTCGAGTTCGCGGACCGTGAGGTTGACGACGCGGCCGCCCAGCACGGTCTCCAGGCGAGCGCGCAGCGCCGCCTCGTCGGTGTACGCGACGTCGAGCCGCACGGTCTGCTGCCGGTAGGTCCGGAACAGGCCGGGATGGTCGCCCACGAACAGCGCCGCGACCACGAGCAGCATGAGGCCGCCGCTGAGGAGGGTGACCTCGGAGCTGAGCCCCGAGATGAGGCCGAGCGCGAGCGCGGCGAAGTAGTACGCGACCTCGTGCTGGGCGATCTCGGAGGAGCGCAGCCGGATGATCGACAGGACGCCGAACAGCCCCAGCCCGAGGCCCGCGCCGACGGTCGACGAGCCGAGCACCATCGCCACCGCCAAGACGCCGATGTTGACGCCGAGGAACGCCGCGACCAGGTCGCGACGGTGGTGCCGGGGGAAGTAGACGGCGAACGTCAGCAGACAGATCGCCGCGAGATCGGCGGCGATGATGGTCAGATCGGTCACGGGATATCCTTCGTCTTCAGCTCAGGTTGGCCTGCCGTTCATTCAGCCGTCCCGAGCTAGGTGTGACCTGTGAGCCGGCTAGGTCGCCGATAAGTACAGGGAACACACAGCGAACGAAAAGCGGGCCTCTAGCGGACGCCCGCATGATCGAGGGCATGACGACGGTGAATGCAGCCACGGTGAACGCAGCCACGGTGAACGCAGCCACGGTGAATGCGGTCCCGGTGAACGCGGCGGTCTCCTCGGCGGCCGCCACGGCCAAGCGAGGACAGCTCCGCCGGGCCGACGGCAGCCCGGTCCGCATGCTCGTGGTGGACGACGAGCCGACCTTGGCCGAGTTGCTGTCGATGGCGCTGCGGTACGAGGGCTGGGAGGTGCGCAGCGCCTCCGACGGTGGCAGCGCGGTGCGTACCGCCCGGGAGTTCCGGCCCGACGCCGTCGTCCTCGACATGATGCTGCCCGACTTCGACGGTCTCCAGGTGCTGCGGAAACTGCGCGCCGACTCGCCGGAGCTGCCAGTGCTCTTCCTCACGGCGAAGGACTCCGTCGAGGACCGGGTGGCCGGGCTCACCGCCGGTGGCGACGACTACGTCACCAAGCCGTTCAGCATCGAGGAACTCGTCGCCCGCCTCCGCGCCCTCGTACGCCGCTCGGTCCGCGCCGAGTCCCAGTCGGAGTCGATGCTGGTCGTCGGCGATCTCGTGCTGGAGGAGGACAGCCGGGAGGTCCGCCGGGGCGGCCACTCGATCGAGCTGACCGCGACCGAGTTCGAACTGCTGCGCTACCTCATGCGCAACCCGCGCCGGGTGCTGTCCAAGCGGCAGATCCTCGACCGGGTCTGGAACTACGACTTCGGCGGCCAGGCCAACGTCGTCGAGCTGTACATCTCCTACCTGCGTAAGAAGATCGACGCCGGGCGGGTGCCGATGATCCACACGATGCGCGGTGCGGGGTATGTCCTCAAACCGGCTGCTTAAGCTCCGGCCACGTCCCTCCACCTGGACGCTGCGGGCCCGGTTGGTCGCGGCGATGACGACGCTGCTGGCCCTGGCCTTCCTCGCCGTGGGCATCACCACCATCGTCGCGTTGAGCAAGACGCTCAACGGGCAGATCGACAAGCAGCTGACCGCGGCGGCGATCCGCGCGCCGAAGGGGTACGACAACCACAAGCCGAAGCCCGCCGACACCGCAACCACCGCCGCGAAGGGCTGCTCGGCCGAGTCGGAGCAGGACAGCTGGGTGCTCGGCCAGAGCATCGGCACGCTCAACGCCCGGCTCTGCGGCAGCCAGGTGGTCTCGGCCTCGGTGCTGTCGGAGCAGGGCCAGACCTCGCCCGACCTCACCGACGCGTACGCGAATCTGCTGTCGGTCCCCGTCGACGGCAAGGCGCACACCATCGAGCTGTGTGACCAGGGGGCGTACCGGGTCGTGGCGAAGCAGATGGACGACGGGGCGATCCTCGTCACCGGGCTGCCGATGGAGGAGACCCAGGAGACGGTGCTGCTGCTGACGGCCGTCGTCGCCGGGGCGACTCTGCTGGTGCTCGGCTCCGTGGCGTACGGGGGAACGGTCATCGTCCGCCGGGCGCTTCGTCCACTGTCGAGGGTTGCCGCCACCGCCACCCGCGTCTCCCAGGTACGCCTCGATCGCGGTGAGGTCGAGCTGCCCCAGCGCGTCGACGAACAGGACACCGATCCGCGTACGGAGGTCGGCCAGGTCGGCGCGGCGCTGAACCGGATGCTGGACCACGTCGGCGAGGCGCTCGAAGCCCGCCACGCCAGCGAGACCCAGGTACGCCAGTTCGTCGCCGACGCCAGCCACGAACTGCGCACCCCGCTCGCCTCCATCCGCGGGTACGCCGAACTCAGCCGCCGCCACGACCTTCCGGAAGACGTCGCGTACCTGCTCGGCCGGATGGAGTCCGAGGCGCAGCGGATGAGCGGCCTCGTCGAGGATCTGCTGCTGCTGGCCCGCCTCGACGCCGGCCGCCCGCTGGAATACCAGCCGGTCGACCTGACCGCGCTTGTGGTGGACACGGTCAGCGACGCGCACGCCGCCGGACCCCGGCACGAGTGGCGCCTGGACGTGCCCGAGGAACCGGTCGTCGTCACCGGTGATCGGGCGCGGCTGCACCAGGTCGTCGCGAACCTGCTCGCCAACGCGCGTACGCACACTCCGGAAGGGACGGTCGTCACGGTCGCGGTCTCGCCGTCGGGCGAGCAGGCCGAGCTGAGCGTCACCGACGCCGGCCCAGGCATCCCGCCGGAACTGGTGCCGCACATCTTCGAACGGTTCGCCCGCGGCGACGGTTCGCGCTCGCGTACCGCCGGGAGCACCGGGCTCGGCCTCGCGATCGTGCAGGCGGTCGTGGCCGCGCATCGGGGGAGTGTCGCGGTGTCCAGCGAGCCGGGCCGCACGACGTTCACCGTCCGCCTCCCCCTCGCGGAGTAACTGTCTCGCGGAGTAGCGGTCTTGCCGAACAGCCGCGCCGGCTGACGTTGCCTCGGTGGCTCACGATGGGTGATCCACCGAGCCCCGGAGTGCCGATGTTCGCCTCGTTCATCAAGCGTCGCTGGTTCTGGCTGTTCTTCGGCGCTGTCCTGGTCGTCATCGGGCTTTGCCTGCTAGTGAGCCCCAACGTCACGTGCGACGGCGAACTCATGAGCCGGTCGGATGTCTGTCCCGTCGACCTCCGCTCGCATGGTCGCCGGGAGTTCTCTCACTACCAGACCTACGAGGAAGCCACTCGGATCAAATACGGAGTGGCCACGACGTTGGCGATCGGAGGCGCGGTGCTCGCCGCCGCCGCGGGGTGGATGATCCTGGCCGACCGGCAGGCGAACCAGCCGCGTCCTCGCGGCCCTCGGCGCCGCTCCGGCCGGGGCCGTCCAGGCAGGCCGCGATCCCGCCGGCGCGAATGAATCCTCGCGGGACTCGAGGCCTCGCAAGAACCTGAGGTTTTGCGGGAACTGAGGCCTCGCAGGAATTGAGCCTCGCGGGAATTGAGCCTCGCGGTTTGAGCCTCGCGGTCAGAAGACCAGGCGGCGCTGGATCAGGTAGCTCCCGCTGAACAGGACCAGCTCGGTGGCGAGCTTGGCGATCAGCAGCGACCCCGTCACCGCGCTGAGCACGTCCAGCAGGACCACGTTCGCGCCGAGGACGGTGGCGGCGAGGGCGGCGTACCGCAGGGCCGACCGGCGGCGCGTCGAGGCGAAGACGTATCGGCGGTTCACGCCGTAGTTGATCGTGGCGCTCAGCAGCCGAGCCAGGATCGCGGCGAGGACGATGTTCCCGGTGAACGCGGTCAGCAGGAACAGAGCCACGAAGTCGACGGCGAAGCCGAGCAGCGAGGAGACGGCGAACGCGGCCAGCTGCCCGTAGATGCGCAGCGAATCGCGTACCGGGCGGAAGTGCGAGGAGGCGTTCTCGTCGAGGTAGATCGTGGCGATCTCGACCTCCTCCAGCGGCAGCCGTTCGCGGGCCGCCCGCAGCAGGAGACGCTGTTCGTACTCGAACCGTTCGCCGCGGACGTCGCCCAGCCAGGTCAGCATCGAGGGCGGGTAGCCGCGCAGTCCGGTCTGCGTGTCGCTGACCGAAGTGCCGGTCACCAGCCGGAACGCCGCCCGGGTCACGGTGTTGCCGAGGCGGCTGCGCGCCGGCACCGGTCCGGTGAACCGCCGCGCGCCCAGCACCATCGCCGCGTTCGTCTCGCTCAGCCGCCGGGCCACCGCGTCGATGTCCTCGGCGCGATGCTGTCCGTCGCTGTCCGCGCACACCACCGGCTCGCCGGGGAACTTCTCCTCGACGTGCGCAAAGCCCGTCTTCAGCGCCTGTCCCTTGCCCCGGTTGCGGCCCAGGGTCACCACGTCGGCGCCGAGCCGCCGGACGCCTTCGAAGACATGCTTGTACGCGAGACCGCTGCCGTCGTCGACGACCACCACGCGATGGTGAGGCAACCGGCGTACCAGGTCGATCAGGCGGGTGTCCGGTTCGTACGCCGGGATGAGGACGACCATCGTCAGCCCGCGACGTAGAGGATGTCGCTGGTGCCGCGCTCCTGGCCCTTGCCGAGCGGGTTGTTGACGAGCATGTCCTGGAACACCAGGGTGGACGAGCCGCCGCCGTCGATGTTGTACGCCGTCTGCGCGCCGTGGTCGACGAAGATGTTCGCGAACTCCGTCATCGTGACGCCGCGGCTGTAACCGTTGCTGCGACCGTCGGCCACGATCCAGAGCTGATGGTTGGCACCGAGCAGCCCGACCCCCGTACGCGGCTGCCGGCCCTGGATGGAGTGGTTGCCGAAGTTGGTGTCGACCTCGACGGAGTCGATGCCGGCGACCGCCTTGCCGTCGTCGACGATCCCCGGCCCGAACGACAGGGTGTTCCAGACTCCGGCGTCGACCAGTTCCTGGGCCGACGTCGTGGTCTCGTCGTACAGCTTGGCCGTGCCGTCGGTGTAGAACGCGAGACCTTGCCGCGCACCGGAGTCGCGGAACGCCACCCCGTTGCGGATCACCATGCCGGTGGTGCGGAAGCCGTAGTAGTCGCCGTTGATGGCCAGCACGGCTCCGGCGTCCCGGGCGATCTCGGAGGTGTTCGCGATGATGTTCTGGCCGAACTCGTCGCTCGCGAACGCCGACCGCACGATCGTGGCGTCGGTCACCTGGACGTGGGCGACGAAGTAGGTGACCTTGTCAGTGCCGGAGCCCGTCTCGACCTTCTCGATCGAGATCTTCGCCGTGTCGCTGGCGTACGAGGTCGCGGTGCTCGTGACGGAGCCGCCCGCGGTCGCGACCGTCGCCTTGGGCGCCACGATCTGCGACGCGTTGGACACCTCGACGTGGTCGATCACATAGCGGTCGAGGGCCCAGGCGGCGGTGCCGCCACCGGCGGCCACTACCCCGAGCCCGCTCAGCAGCAGCCCACGGCGCGAGATCTTCATGCCGGCGAGTCAAACCCGCCGCTCTATGCACCACCTGTGCCACAGCCGTGCGGCCGGCATGCGTTTCCTCGCCGCGACCTCGCCGCGACCTCAACGCGGCCTGCCCATCAGCGCTGGATCACGGTTCCGGGTCGAATCATGGTCCAAGATTCGACCCGGAACCCTGATCGAGCGCCCAGGGGGTCCGGCGCCCAGGGGGTCCGGCGCCCAGGGGGTCCGGCGCCCAGGGGGTCCAGCGCCCAGAGGGTCCAGCGCCCAGAGGGTCCAGCGCCTAGGGGAGCGGTCAGCGGGCGGCGGCGACGAGGGCGCGGGTCGCGGGCGCGACCTCGGCGGCGTACAGCTCGAGCGTGGCGGCGTCGTCGGTGGCGAGGATGAAGGTGCTCACCCCGTATTCCAGGGTCAGCCCGGCGAGGTCCTCGGCCCACCGCTCCGGTGGCCCGTTGAGGAAGCCGGTCGACTGCGCGGCGAACTGCCCGCCTACGTTCAGCAGCCGCCGGACGGCCGACGGCGACCGCCCGGCCGAGGCCGCCGCCTCGTCGATCACCTCGTTGAGCGGACCCAGCTCGGCCGCACCGCCGGGCAGATAGCCCAGCGACGGCAGCCATCCGTCGGCCTTCCGCCCGATCAGGCGCAGCATGCGCGGCTTGTACGCACCCAGCCAGATCGGGATGTCGTGGGCCGGGGCGGGACCGCGCTTGGCTCCGCGTACCTGGTAGAACTCGCCGTCGACGCGTACGCCGCCCCGCTCGGCCGGGTTCCAGATCTCGCGGAAGATCGTGATCGCCTCTTCGAGCGCCTGCACCGACTGCCCGGGGCTGAGCCGCCGCCCGCCCATCGCCTCGATCGCGTCCCAGAACCCGCCTGCCCCGATGCCCAGCTCGAACCGGCCGCCCGAGAGCAGGTCCAGGGAGGCGGCGGCGCGAGCGAGGACGGCCGGCTGCCGCAGCGGCAGGTTCAGGACGTTGCCGCTGACGTGCACGCGCTGCGTACGCGACGCGGCGTAGCTCAACAGCGTCCAGGTGTCGTGGAAGCGCGGCTGATAGGGATGGTCCTGAAAGGTCACCAGGTCCAGCCCCGCCCGGTCGGCGGCGACGGCCAGCTCGACGGCGTGCTGCGCGGGCTGGGCGGTGGGGGTGACGAACACCCCGAACTGGAGGTCGTGCCCGTAGTCGGTCATCAGGAGTCCCCGAGGTAGAAGTTGTCGCGGAAGAGCCCGTCCGGGTCGTAGCGGCGTTTGAGGTCGCGCAGGCGGGCCAGGTGCTCCGGCGGCCACGCGTCGTGCAGCCGTTCCGGCCGCCGATCGGTGTCGAAGTTGAGGTATGAGCCGGTGAAATGCGGCTGGAGCAGGCGATCCCAGAGCGCGTCGAGCCGGTGCTGACTGCCGCCGAGCGCGGTCACCGAGAAGTTCGCCGACCGGTTCGCGTACGCCGTCGCCATCGGGTCGACATCGGCGACCGCGCCACCGACCGACCTGAGCTGGAAGAAGTGCACAGCGCCGCTGCGCAGCAGCTCTTCGGCGGCGGCGGAGAATTCCGGCGTCAGGTGCTCGATCAGCCCGGATCGGGCCGCCGGCTCGCCCTGGCCGTCGTGGTCCGCGTCGCCGGCGTTCGCCATGACCCCGGCGTACGGAGTGATGACGACGCGCTGATCCAGCAGGGGAGCGATGGACGCCACCGGCTCCAGCTGGGACACGATCGTCTCGGGGTCGTCGCTGTCGACGACCGCCAGGATCGTCGCGTACGCGCCCGGCCGGGGGCGGCCCATGATGAGTTCGGCGGTCAGGTCCCGTGGCGCGGCCTCGACCGCTGCGCCGAACCGTTCGAGCACCCCCGCCGGGTCGCTGCCGTCCACGGCCAGCTGGGCGAACCCGACGTCGCCGACCTCGTCCACGTCGAACTCGAAGTCCGTCACCACGCCGAAGTTGGCGCCGGCGCCCCGGATCGCCCAGAACAGCTCCGGGCTGTGCGCCGCGTCCACGCGTACGACTTGGCCTGAAGCGAGCACGACCTCCGCGGAGCGCAAGTGGTCGAGGGTGAGCCCGTGTTTGCGGGCGAGCCAGCCGATGCCGCCCGCGGTGGTCAGGCCGCCGACGCCCACGCCGCCGTAGTCGCCCGAGGTCAGCGCCCAGCCGTGGGGCGCGAGCGAGCGGGCGATGTCGGCCCAGCGCGCGCCGGGGCCGACGCGGATCCGGCGGTCGCCCACGATCTCGATGTGATCGAGCCGCGCGACGCTGAGGACGATGCCACCGTCGTTCGTGGACCGCCCGCTGACGCCGTGCCCCGCGCTGCGGATGCCCAACGGGACGTCCCGGTGGCGGCGCGCGAACGCCAGCGCCTCCACCACGTCGCCGGTCGTCCGGGGCCGCAGCACGATGCCGGGGTTCCCGCCGCGCATATAGGTCGACTTCAGGCGGGGAAAGTCGATGTCTCCGGGCTCGACCGCGTCCGCCGACGCCGGTACGCCGTCGTAGTCGATCCCGTCGCGCCGCTTCGTCCGGACCCAGCTCGGCCGGGTGGGGCGGCGGTTCGTCTCGCGCAGCACCGGCATGACTTCGGCGGCGAACCGCTCCATCTCGGACACATCGTCGGTGTAGAGGATGAGCGTGTCCGCTTCCAGGGTCTGCAGGATCTCCAGCGGGACGTCCGGCGTGACGTTCACGAGACGGCGGATGTCCGACGGATCGCGCCCCGCCGCCACGGCGGCCTCGTCGATCAGCTTGTTCCCGGCGCGGAGACCGTCGACGCCTACCCGGCCCAGGCTCGGCAGCCAGCCGTCCGCCTTGCGGCCGATCAGGCGCAGCATGCGAGGACCGAGCGCGCCCAGCCAGAGCGGGATGTGATGCGCGGGAAGGGGACCGCGCTGCGCGTCGGGCACCTGGTAATGCCTGCCCCGGTATCGGAACGGGGTCTGGTTCCCGGCGTCCAGCATCCCCCGGATGATCTCGATCGCCTCTTCGGTGGCCTCGACCGCCTCCCGCGGCTCCCGCCGAGGGCCGCCCATCGCCTCGATCGCGTCCCAGAACCCGCCCGCGCCCAGTGCCAGCTCCAGCCGGCCGCCGGACAGCAGGTCGAGGCTCGCGGCGCTCCGCGCCAGCACGGCCGGGTCGCGTAGCGGCAGGTTCAGCACGTTCCCGGCGAGCCGGATGCGCTCGGTCTGCCCGGCGACCCAGGCCAGCAGGGTCCAGGTGTCGTGAAACCGGGGCTGGTACGGGTGGTCCTGGAAGGTGACCAGGTCGAAGCCCAGCTCCTCGCTCCGGCGCGCCAGCGCGACGGGATCACCGCCGTTGGCCGGCGTGATCGACGTGCCGAACTCCATGCTCGCCCTCCCCAGTTATGTGCTGCGAGGCAGATCGTATGTCGCGCAGATGATAGGTGCAACCGCGCTTCGGCGGGTATGCTTCCGGGCATGGATCGGGAGCATGACGACTTCGGGTGGGGCCTCGGCGTGCTGCTGCGGGCGTACCAGAGCACGGTCGTCACCGAGCTGGGCGACTTCCCGCACGGTCCCCGCGGCTACCAGACGCTCACGGAGGTCGTCCGTGGCGAACATCCCAGCCAGCTCGCGCTCGCGGCGTACCTGGGCATCGACCGCACCGTGATGACCTATCTCATCGACGATCTCGTCACCGCCGGGCTCGTCGAACGCCGGCTCAACCCGGCCGACCGCCGCCAGCGCAAGGTCGTCGCCACGGCGGTGGGCCGGCGCGCGCTCAAAGACCTCCAGAAGCGCGTACGCGCAGCGGAGGACACGGTGCTCGGCACGTTGTCGCCGGCCGAACGGGACGCGTTCCGCGTCCTGCTCCGGCGGGTGGCGTGCGCCGTCCGGGACATCGAGGCCGTCGACGACCCCTGCGACGCCGTCGTCGCCGCCCTCTCCTCGCCCCGCTGACCCCGGCGCTACCGCGCCCTCCGCCCCGCTCCGCCTCGCTCCGCTCCGCCTCTCCCCGCCCCGCTCCGCCCCGCTCCGCCTCGCCTCCCCCCGCCTCGCCCCGCTCCGCCTCGCCTCGCCTCGCCTCGCCCCGTTGATCATGGAGTTAACTGTGGTCTCAACGGTGTGTCGTGACCGGAAACTCCATGATCAACGCGTGATCACCGCGCCAGAAGAACGGGCGACGGCTCGCGTCGGACTAGCCGCGAGGCCCGATCTTGGGCACGATGGCTGAGTGGCTGATTCCGACGACGTGGTGACGCTCAGTGTTCCCGAGATGGTCCAGGCGACCTATGTCGTGACGACGTCCTCGCCGCCCGACGACATCGAGGTGGCCGCCGCCCAGGCCGCGTTGCGGCTGCCGGAGCCGCTGCGCTCGGGCGCGCTGCAGATGCTGGCCGGGCCGCTGCTGACCCTCGAGGTGTGGCCCGCCGAGGAGGCGCCGCCGCTGCCGCTGGACTACCTGCGGATGTTCGGGGCGACCTCGGCCGAGCTGGGCGTGGCGTCCACTGCGACGCATGTCGTGATCTGCCAGGCGGCGTTCCGGCCGGGTTGGCCGCCCGCGCACGAGTGGAACGCCCGGGGCGTCGCCGCCGCCCTGGCCCAGGACCTCCCCGGTACGCTCATCGACGCGTTCATGCCGCAGATCCTGAATCCGAAGCAGGCCCTGGAGACGCTGCCCGACGAAGAGGACCGGGTGACGCTGACCCGCTGGGTACTCGTCCCGCAGTCGCCGGACGACCACGGGATCTGGATGACCACCAAAGGACTCGACCGTTACGGGCTGCCGGAACTGCAGGTGCTCGACGTACCGCCGACGCTGGCCGGGCCGTGGACGGCCGTGCTCAGCGCCGCCGCCGTCGTCCTGCTCCGGCACTGGTCACGAGCGGTCGACGAGGCCGACGATCCGGCGTTCGTCAGCATTTCCCGCATCCTGCGCGTGACCGGCGCCGACGTCGCGGAGGCGTACGGGGATCACTCGGGCACCGATCTGTCGCCGGGGGTGGAGTTGCCGCTGCGCCTCGATCCGCCGGACCAGTTCGACGAGCAGACCTTCCTGACGATCGTCCCGCCGGACGACTTCCCCGACTCGCCCAGCGAGTTCCTGGCGCAGGTCTGCGACGACCTGTTCGACGCGTCATGATCGTGACGGCCGATTCCCGCCAGCACCGCAGGTCCGGCCGCGCCACGATCGTGGTGTGCATCAGACAATCGACCTCAAGGTCCTCTACTTCGGCACTCCCGTCGTCCTGATCAGCTCACGCAACCCGGATGGCACCACCAACCTGGCGCCCATGTCGTCGGCGTGGTGGCTCGGCCACGAATGCGTCCTCGGATTGGGCAACTCGTCGCAGACCGCCGCCAACCTCCGGCGCGAAGGCGAATGCGTGCTCAACCTCGTACCCTCCACATTGGTCGCTGCGGTCGACCGGCTCGCGCTCACGACCGGCCGCGCCGACGTTCCGGCCCACAAGGCGACCATGGGCTACCGCCACGTCGCGGACAAGTTCCGGGCCGCGGGGCTCACTCCTCAGCAATCCCAGCTGGTACGCCCACAGCGCGTCGAGGAGTGCCCGATCCAGCTGGAGTGCACCGTGACGGCAGCCCATCCGCTGAGCGACCTGAGCGCGACGGCGTTCCACGCCAAGGTGCTGCGCGCGTACGCCGAGGAGCGCGTGAGCATCCCGGGCACGGCGTACGTGGATCCGGTCGCCTGGGATCCGCTGATCATGAAGTTCTGCGAGTTCTTCGGCGGTGGCGAGAACCTGGCCGAGTCCCGGCTGGCCGCCGCATGGGAGATGCCGCACAGCCCGGCAGCGGTCTCCTGACCAGGTCTCTTGTGGACTCTAGCGTGGCACATTTTCGTGACCTTGACCCCCTGGAAGGTGTCGGACGGTTGTTCTAATGTTGACCTATGGGCGGGGTGTTGGCGCAGGTGGAGGCGGATGTCGCCGAGCTGGCGGCCGGTCCCCTGTGGACACTTTCGGACGCCGAGATCACCGACGAGGTCCGCCGGGTCCACGCGGCGATCCAGCAGTTGTCCGGCCGGTTCCTGACGTTGATCGGCGCGGCCGACAGTCGCGAGATCCCGTACAACGCGGGTGCGACCGGGACGGCGAACTGGCTGACCTATCTGCTGTCGATGCGGCACCGGGAAGCGGTGGAGTGGACCAAGCTGGCCAAGCTGCTGCCCCAGACGCCGGTCGTCGAGGAAGCATTGGCAGCTGGGCGGGTCACCGTCGATCAGGCGCGGGTGATCGCGAAGACGGTGCACGATCTGCCGTCGGCGGTCGGCGAGGCGGGTAAGGCGAAAGCCGCCGACGTTTTGACGAAGCTTGCTGCCGACGACCGGCTGCGGCCGGAGACGCTGGAGAATCACCGGTCGCAGATCCTGGAGCTGGTCGCACCGGAGATCGCGGAGGAACGCCTGCGCCGCGACCTCGAACGCGCCGAACGGTCGGCCTACGACCGCCGTGACTTCACCCTCATCCCGTACGGCGAGGGCGAATACCGCGTGCGCGGCATCCTGGATTCGGAGATGGCTGCGATCGTGCGGACTGCGTTGGATCCGTTGTCCGGGCCGCGCAAGCCCGCACCAACCGCCGCAGCTGGGCTCGATGGTGCTGCGGACGCAGCAGGCGGCTTGACCGTGGCAGGCTGCGCGGGCGGAGACGCGACCGGCAGCTTCCCCATGGCAGACGGCGCGGACGCGGGCTGCATGGGCGCGCGTGCCGATGCGGGCTGCGCGTGTGCGGATGCGAGCTGCGCGGGCGCGGGACGCGGCGAGGGTGTGGCAGACGGCGGTCGCGTTGCGGCTCGGGTGCTGCCGGGTGAGCCGGATCTGCGCTCGGCCGGAGCCCGCCGCGCCGACGCCCTGGTCGAGGTGTGCCAGCGGATCATGAACGCTGGCGAACTGCCCGACAACGGCGGCGAGAAGCCACACCTGACGATCACCCTGCCCTGGGACGCCCTCCAAGCCAAGGTCGGCGCAGGACTGCTCGACACCGGCGACCGACTCACCCCAGAAACAGTGCGGCGGCTGGCCTGCGACGCGATGATCATCCCTGCCGTGTTGGGCGGTGACGGCCAAGTCCTCGACGTCGGCCGCGCCCGACGCCTCATCGACGGACCGCTCCGCCGCGCACTGGTGTTGCGGGACAGGGGATGCGCCTTCCCCGGCTGCGACCGGCCGCCGCAGTGGTGCCACGGCCACCACATCGAGTCATGGGCAGACGGCGGAGCCACCTGCCTCGCCAACAGCGTCCTGCTCTGCGGGTTCCATCATCGCGAGATCCACCACGGGCATTGGGAAGTCCGGATGAGACCCGACGGCTTCCCCGAATTCCTGCCACCGGCCTTCGTCGACCCACAACGAAGACCAGTCCGCAACACCCTCCACCGACGCTGCTGAGCCGCAGCATGGCTCAACACCCTCGCGACGGCGCACGGTCACGACGACGACACGGGCGACAGGGACGACTTGGATGTCGCGGACAGACGCGCTTGTTGTGCGCCCGTGGTGTGCGATTTCCGGCCGCATCGCAAGATCATGAGCCAATGGTGTGCGCCCAGAGTCCGTTTCGTGCACACCACGGCAGCATGATCACGGAATCGGACCCGAAATCGCAGATGGAGGACACCATCGTGGAGCGACGCTGTCGGGCGGACAACGGCAATACGTGCCCGCGATGGAGCTGCTGTCATGAGGGTTCCAGCGAAGACCGGTCCGGAACTTCGCCGCCGGTGCCGAAGGTCTTCGGCGACACGCTTGCGGCTTACCCGGTTCACGGAAGGCAGTCCGGTTCAAGAAAGGCGGGCCCGGTCCACGGGAGGCGGTCCGTTTCACGGAAGGCGGTCCGGTACACGGAAGGCAGTCCGGCACACGGAAGGCGGTCCGGTTCACAGAAGGCGGGCTTGGTGCACGGAGGCGGGGCCGGTTCACGGGAGGCGGGCCTGGTTCACGGATTACGTGCGCGGGTTACGAATGACGGCAAGGTTCACGAAAGAAGGGTCGGGCTCGCGAGGTCGGTGAGAGCGGGGAGCAGACGAGCCGCCAGCGCCGGATCAGTGCGGTCGAGTTCCGCGATCAGCGCATCGACGGCAGCCCCGAGGGCGCGACGCAGTTCGGCGCCGTCGAGGGTGCGGACCAGGGTGGCGGCCAGCATGGAGGTCAGGTCGGCGGGGAGCAGATGGGCGCCCTTGGCGTAGCTGGTCGGATGCCCGAGGCGCAGGCAGGCCAGCGCGATCACCTGGGTGCGTACAGCGCTGATCCAATGCTCGGCTTGCCACAGCCGATTCCGCTCGATGCTGATCCTGGCGTGCAGCGCGTGATGCCAGGCCAAGCCGGCCAGGTGGTCCGCGGTGGGCGCCGGTGCGGGTTGCGACTCGGCGGGGCTGCCGAAGACGGTCCGCCAGCTCGGGCCGCGTGGGGCGAAGTCGGCGATCGGTACGAACGCGATGTCGGCCTCGAGGCATCCGGGAAGCAGGAACACTCGGTAGACGGCCGAGCCGGAAGGCAGATCCCAGTGGTGTGCCGCGCCGAAGTCGTCGTAGAGCCGGTCGGTCCAGTGTCGCATGCTCACGGCGGGCGGGCCGTCGACGCCGAACACCAGGTCGATGTCGGACCATCGGTCTTCGTCGCCGGTGGCCTGCGAGCCGGTGACGGCCGCGCCGGCGATCGCGGGGTCGGCGGCGGCCAGGTCCAGCAGCCGCTGCCGGATGGTGTCCCGTTCCTGGGT
The DNA here is from genome assembly GCF_040682475.1 of Hamadaea sp. NPDC051192. Lineage (NCBI taxonomy): Bacteria > Bacillati > Actinomycetota > Actinomycetes > Micromonosporales > Micromonosporaceae > Hamadaea > Hamadaea sp. NPDC051192. Next base: position 33,351 of record NZ_JBFBAZ010000025.1, on the reverse strand, counting down.
GGAGAACATGCCGTCCTTCTAAGGAAGTTCGTGAGGAAGTTCGTGAGGAAGTTCGCAAGGAAGTTCGTAAGGAATCTCGCAAGGAAGCTCGGTCATCGCCTGGGTGGCGGCGAGTTTGGCCTGCCAGCGTACGCCGGACTCGCCGTTGCGCCGAGCCTCGTCGAGTCGGAACCGGCACAGCGCGGTCATCGCGGCATGCCGTTCAGGCCACGGTGGAACTGTGCCGTAGGCCGCGTACAACGCGGGCAGGGCCGGCGCAGCGGCCGGATAATGCTGGCGGACCACCCATTCGAGCCAGGCGATGTCGGTGATCGCGGCGCCGGCGTACGCCCATTCCCAGTCCAGCAGGGCGGCGACCGATCCGGTGGGGGAGAGCAGGAAGTTCTGCGGCCCGCAGTCGCCGTGCACCAGGATCTGTCCACTGTGGCGGGCGGCGTACGCCGACTGGAACGAAGCGACGCAGGCGCCCAGCGTCCGCAGGACCGCGGCCGGTGCGGAGTCGAGCCGGGCCGCTGCGTTGACCCCGGGGACGTAGGTGAGCCGGAGCGTCGGCGGCTCGTCCTCCACGCGTACGACTTGGGGCACCGGAACGAACGGCGCGGCGTGCCGGAGGGCCGCGATCTCCGTGTCGCGCCGCTCGCGGGCGGTGACGCCGACGTAGGTCTTGACGACCTCGTTCCCGATACACCGGGTCTCATTGAGGAATCCGTAGGGTAGCCGGACCACGGATCGATCGTAGGCTGTCCGTCATGGCGACCGACTGGGTGCAGTGGCGGCGGGAGGTCTTCGGCGATCCGTACCTCGTGTGGCATGAGGGCGCGGACTTCGCCGAGCTGCGGAGACGGGCCGGGACCGAACCCGATGTGGTGACGGCGTGGATCAGCGCGGGTCTGCGCGAACGCGACGCGGTCGCCGCTCAGGCCGTGGCCGAGTCCGGGCTGCCGGAGCTTCCCGGCCTGCTGAAGCAGCAGATGATCGACGCGAGCGGGGTGTTCGCCGTACGCGGCGCGCAGGCGCTGTTCCGGCTCACTGGCGACGCGGCCTGGGTACGCCCGGTGGTGGACGTGCTGATCGGGGCGGATCACTGGGGCGACCGCCTCGACGCGGCGATCGCGTTGGCCGAGTTCCCGGCGACTCCGTTCGTCGTGGCGTCGGTGGCCTTGGCGACCGCCGACGAGGACGAGCTGGTCCGCCACCACGCGACGGAGACGCTGGAGAAGCTGCGCCGCAAGAGCCGCAGCTAGGAAGCCGCAAGAGCTGCGGCTAGGAAGCCGCAAGAGCCGCGGCTAGGAAGCCGCGAGAGCCGCGGCTAGAAAGCCGCAAGAGCCGCGGCTAGAACAGGTCCGGCTGCTCGGTGTCGCCGAGGTCGGCAGAGCTGTGCGTCGGCACCGGAAGATCATGACGGCGCGAGTGCAGTCCCCGAGTTGTCGTCACCGTCACGGCGACGAGGCGTACGGGGTCGGGCGGGGTGGCGATCGCCCGGCTGCTCCAGCGCACCCAGATCGGCGTACGCCCAGCGGCGGCCTCTTCGAGCAGCTTGTCGACGGTGCGCCGGCGGTCGGTGTGGTCGACCTCGATCACCACGGGACCGCCGTCGGGGCGGGCGCAGGCGATGTCGAGGTAGGAGTGCTGCCGGTCGTAGGGCGGTGGCAGCCGGGCGACGCTGGCGGCGCGGCGGTAGACCCGCCAGCCCCGGTCGTGGGCCCACGCCGCGATCTCGTCCAGCATCACCTGGGTGACCTCGTCGGTGGTGCGGTCGGCGAAGGTCAGCGCGGTGAGCCGATCGGCCAGCGACGCGGCCAGCGCGTCGGGCTCGGCGTCGGCGGGAGGCACAGCGCCCAGGCTAGCCGGTCCGCTGGGCGAACCCAGTGCGAACCCAGTGCGAACCCGGGGCGAGCCCAGTGCGAACCCAGTGCGAATAGGCTGCGGAGCCATGGACACGACACAGGACGCGCGTCTCGCCGAACTGGGCGACGACTACTTCCGGGCCCGCAACGAACATGATCCGTTCGGCGCCACGGTGTTCGGCGTGACGGGGTACGACGCCGAGGTGCCCGATCCCTGCCGGGCGGCGGCGGATCGGGCCGCGACCCGGCTCGGGGGCATCGCCGCGAAGGTCGCCGACATCGATCCGGCCACGCTGGGGGAGTCGGATCGGATCAGTCACGCCTGGCTCACCCGGGTCCTCGCCGACGACCAGGACGTGCTTCGGGGCGGGCTGGAGGAGGTCGGCGTCAACGCCAGCATCGCCGGGGTGGTGCCGCTGCTGGTCGGGACGATTCCGACCGCGCCGGTCGGCGAACCGGCCGCGGCTGAGGCGTACCTGGCGCGACTGGCGAAGCTCGGCGGATTCCTGGACACCCTCGGAAACCGGCACGTCGAAGCGCTCGCCGATGGGCGTACCCCCACGCGACTGGGCGTCGAGCAGGCGATCGCGCAGCTGGACGCGTACCTGTCGAGTGATCTGACGAACGACCCGCTGACCAGCCCGCGGCCGGGCGCGGAGGTGGACGGCACGCGCTGGCTGGCCCGCGCGGAGGACCTGGTCCGCGGCACGGTGCGGCCCGCGTTGGCCCGCTACCGCGAAGTGCTCGCGGACCGCTTGCTGGCGGCCGGCCGCGGGGACGGCGAGGTCGGCGTGGGCGGTCTGCCCGGCGGCGAGGCCGCCTACCTCGGTCTCGTCCGTGCCCACACCACCACGGAACTCACGCCTGCCGAGATTCATGAGACAGGGGTACGCCTGGTGGCGCGCCTGCGTGCGGAATTCTCGGAACGGGGCGCCAAGGTGCTCGGCACGTCCGACGCCGACGAGGTGATCGCCCGGCTGCGCGACGATCCGGCGCTGCGCTTCGCCACGAGCGGCCAGATCGTCGACACCGTCACCGGTGCGCTCCGCCGAGCCGAGGAAGCGCTGCCGGACTGGTTCCGCGACTACTCGCTGGCCCCCTGTGTGGTACGCGAGATGGACTCGGCCGAGGCGGAGAACTCCGTGCTCGGCTACTACCAGCCGCCGACCGGCGACGGTTCCCGGCCGGGCGCGCACGTCATCAACACGCTGCACCCCCAGTCGCGTACGCGGTTCGAGTACGAGGCGCTGGCGTTCCACGAGAGCGTGCCGGGGCACCATCTGCAGATCGCGGTGGCACAGGCGCAGCGGCAACTCCCCGAGTTCCGCCGGTACGCCTACATCACCGCGCACGGCGAGGGCTGGGGCCTGTACGCCGAACGCCTGGCGGACCGCATGGGGCTCTACACCGACGACACGACCCGGCTCGGCATGGTCTCCTTCGACGCGTGGCGGGCCTGCCGCCTCGTGGTGGACACGGGCATGCACCAGTTCGGCTGGTCCCGACAGCGGGCGATCGACTACATGCGCGACAACACGGCGCTGTCGATGACCAACATCACCAACGAGGTCGATCGGTACATCGCCGTGCCGGGGCAGGCGCTGGCGTACATGATCGGGAAGCTGCGCATCGAGGAGCTGGGCGAGCGGATGCGTACGGCCCGGGGTGCAGGCTTCGACATCCGCGACTTCCACCACGCGGTGCTCGGTCACGGGCCGCTGCCGCTGTCCACTCTGGAGACCGTCGTCCTGGGTGCGGCCGGGCTGGGCGCGTGAATCCTCAACGTTCTATACATTGACAGCGTTAAGGCCTTTCATCAAGATTCATCCATGACGCTTCGACTCCGTGCCGGCAGTGCCGCGCTGGCTGCGATGCTGGGCGCCCTGGTGGCGATCGTCCCAGGGTTGCCCAGCGCCGCGGCCGTCTCGTCGGCCTCCGCCGTCATCGGCGGGTATCCCGTGTGGGCGCACTTCTCGAACCCGGACCCGGGGCGGGACTACACCATCCATACCGAGCTGCAACGGCTGATCGACCGGACCCCGGCCGGTGGGACCATCCGGGGCACGATCCACTCGCTCAGCATCGACTCTGTCGCCGAGGCGCTGCTCCGGGCGCAGAACCGGGGCGTCGCCGTCTGGGTCGTGGTCGACGGCAAGAACGAGGCCTCGGCCGATCCCGCGGTGGCGACCATCAAGCAGCTGGCGCACTACAAGTTCTGCCAGAACAGCAGCGGCGGGCATGGCTGCATCAGCACCAGCGCCGACAGCGACATGCACACGAAGATGTTCACGTTCAGCGGCACCGTCGATCCGAACGGGGTGACGCGCTCGAACGTCGTGTGGTTCGGCTCGGCCAACCTCACGTACGCCACCGGCCCGGACGCGTTCAACAACGCGATCACGGTCTACGGGGACTCCGCGCTCTACACCGGGTTCGTCGCGAACTTCACCGACATGTGGAACCGCCGCCACTACACCGGCAACGACTACTACGACGCCGCCTCCAGCCGGGGCTACTACCTGGGCACCGCTGCGGACGCGTACGCGTCGCCGGAGGGCGCGGGCCAGACCGACACGATCGTCAACCGGCTCAACGACATCACCCCCGACAGCGACTGCCGGCTGCGGGTCGGCATGGCGAGCGTCACCGGCGGGCGCCCGGAGCTGGTGAGTCTCGTCAAACGCTTCCGTTCGTCCGGCTGTGCCGTCTGGATGGCCGTCGGAACCGACGCGGCCGGTGGCATCGCGATGGACAGCGGCGTGTACGCCGACCTGCTCGCCGCCGGAGTGAAGATCCGGCGCAAGAACAACGTGCACGACAAGTTCTTCGTGCTGTACGGCCTCAACGGGTCGGCTTATCAGTACCGGGTGTACACCGGGTCGCAGAACTGGACGCAGGACGCGCTCAATGAGAACGACGAGATCTTCGTGAAGATGGGTCCGGAGACCGGATCCACGCATCCGCTCTACGACGCGTACTACACACACTTCAACGACGCGTACAACACCGGCGTCACCTGTACAGCGTCGAACTACCCCTGCAAGTAAGGGATCTAGGACGGGGCGCGGCCGTCGAGCATCAGACGGCCCGCCCGGTCGAGGTGGCCGAGGTCGCCGGTGGCGACCAGGCGGCCCCGGGGCAGCCAGCCGCCGACGTGCACGGCGCCGGTCTCGCCCGGCAGCGCCGGCCGGCCGTCGTCGGTGAGGACATGGAGGCGTACGCCGGCCGGCGGTCGCCCGACCGTGCCGGGTGCGGCCTTCAGATCGGCCGGGGTCGCCATCGCCGCCCAGCCCGCCTCGGTCGAGCCGAACAGGTTGTAGACCCGGTCGCCGAACACGTCCAGCAACTGGCGTGACAGCTCCGGAGCCAGCGGTTCCGCACCGGTCACGATGCGTACGCCGGGCGGCAGATCGGCCGCGTCGGGCTGGGCGGCCAACCCGGCGAGGTGCTCGGGCAGCGCGAAGATCGCGGTCGGCCGATGCTCCCGGGCCGCGGCGAGCACGGCCGCCGGATCCTTGCCCGGCACGAGGACGACGGGCGCGCCCAGGGCCAGCCCCGCCGCGAGATAACTCAGGCCATAGCCGTGGTACGCCGGGACGGCCACGATGATCGGGCGGCCCGCGCGGATCGGGATGTGCCGCAGATGGGCGAGCGCGGGGCCGAGGAGCGTTCGCCAGGTCAGCTTTCGGCGTACCAACCGGGGCGTCCCGGTGGTGCCGGAGGTGAGGACCGTGAGCCGCCCGCGCACCGGCGGACGGCCGAGCGCGCCGCCGGGGCCGCCGACGAGGGTGGGCCATGGCGTGCCCGGCGCGTCGTCGGAGATCAGAACGGTCAGCGTGTCCGCCGGTTCGGCGTGCGGTGGCAGCAGCACGGTGTCGAGGCCGAGCAGCCCGGCCGCGCTCGCGGTGATCGCCAGACCGCGATGGGTGGCGCACCGGATGCCTACGCGGTCGCCGGGCCGGACGCCCCGGTCCCGCAACGCGGTCGCGCACGACTGGGCCGCCGCCTGCAGCTCCCCGCGCGTCAGGGGGCCGCTGCGATCCACGAGCGCGACCTCCCCGGTACGCCCACCGGCGGTGGCCGCCGTCAGCGTCCAGCCGTAGCGGCGGCTCGCCCAGGCCAGGCGGACCATCCGCAGCGGATCGACCAGGGCCGCCGCCCGCAACGGCAACAGGCGGGCGCTGGCCGCCATCCCACGCTCGACCAGGCTCTTGAACGCGGCGGCCAGCACCTCGCCCGGCCGGGACCACCAGGCCTGCACCGTACGCGGACGCCGGGCGACCGCACGGCACACCGTGCTCGCCGCCTCCTCCGGGGTGGCGGCCGGATACCGCCGGAAGAACTTCGTCGGCGCGCTCATCCGGGTCCGTACGAGTCCACTGTAGAAGCTGGTGACGGTGACGCCGTCGAGCCGCAGTTCCGGTGCGGCGCACCGCAACCACACGTCGAACGCGGCCTTCGACGCCAGGTAGGACGACCAGTTCTGGGCGGGCGTCAGGAGGCCGGCGGTCGAGACGTTGACGATGTGCCCGCCGTCGCCGGCTCGCATCGCCGGAAGCAGCGTCAGCAACAGCCGGACCGGGCCGAGATAGTTCAGATCAGCGGTGCGTACGACATCGTGGAAGCGGTCGGCGGTGTCGGCGACCGACCGGTGGATCGACCGGCCCGCGTTGCACACCACGACGTCGACCCGGCGATGGTCGCGCAGAATCCGCTCGCCGAGCCGCTCGGCCTGCTCCGGATCGGACAGATCGGCCGGATACGCGTACGCCTGCCCGCCCGCTGCCTCGATCGTGGCGCGTACCTCGTGCAGACGGCTTTCCGTACGCGCGGCGAGCAGCACGACCGCGCCCGCCGCACCGAGCCGGACCGCCGTCGCCGCGCCGATGCCCTCCGACGCCCCGGTGACGAGCACGATCCGGCCAGCCACCCGCCGTCGCAGCGCCCGGTCGCCGATCCCGGGCACGACGATGCCGCCGATCAGTTTCAGCCAATGTGTCGCGCTTCCCACGCGGGAAGGCTAAGCGCCGCCGGCGGCCTAGAGGAAGCGGCCGAGCAGATCAGCCCACCGCAACAGGTGACGGTCGCCGAGGTACTCGCGGTGGACGAAGGCGTGCGCGGCGTCGCCGATCCGGGCCGCCTCCGCCGGGTCGTCGAACAGGCGGCGGACCGCGGTGGCGAACCCGGCCGCGTCCGACGGCTCGACGAGCACCCCGCGCCCGTCGCCGAGCTGGTCCAGAATGCCGCCGACGGCGGAGCCCACGACCGGCCGGCACTTCCACATGGCCTCGGCGACGGTCAGCCCGAACCCCTCGGCCAGGCTCTTCTGGGCGACCACGGCCGCGTGCCGCTGGAGCGCGTTGACCATCGCGGCGTTCTCGTCGAGGTCCTCCAGCGGCAGGCTCGCCAGCACCGTCCGGCGGCGGCTCGCCCGGGGCAGGGACTGCCACACCGCCTGGCATTCGGCGTACACCTGGGCGCCCTCGGGATCGTCGCCGACGTCGTCGACCTGCGGCCCGGCCAGCACCAGCCAGCCCGGGCCGGCCGGGGCTACCCGCTCGGCGAACGCCGTCAGCACCCCGCTCATGTCCTTGAGCCGGTCCCACCGCGAGACCTGCACCAGCATCGGCTCGTCCGGGCTCGGCAGCTCGTCGGCCAGCAGCTTCGCCGTCCGCGTCACCTCGCCGGGACGGCCGTCACGGCGGGTGAACCGGGCCGGGCCGGCCGGGCCGCCGGTGAAGATCCCGCACGCCCGGAGGACCGCCTCCACGGTCGCCGGGTCGAGGTCGGCGTTCTTGGGCGCGGCCGGGTCGATCGACGGCGGGATGACGACCGTCCGCTCCGCCGGCAGGAACTCGGGCCGATAGTGCGGCAGCGAGAACACGTACGCCTCGGCGGCCCGCAGATGCGGCCGCAGGAACTCCCACGCCTCGTCGGTGACCGGCGTACGCCGATCGCCGCCGATGTGGCAGCGCCAGATCACCGTCACGCCCCGGTCGGCCAGCCCGGACGCCATCCCGGCGGTCTGCGGGTCGTGCAGCACGACGATGTCGCCCGGCCGGGCCAGCTCCGCGACGGCCGCCGCGTTGATCGCCGTCGCGCGGGCGTACGCCGTCGCGTCGGCCTCGGTCAGGTCCGGGCCGCTGGCCGCACCGTGCAGCCGATTGTGCAGCCGCTTGGTGATCTCGAAGAACTCGGGCTCGCCGCCGACGACGAGCCAGTGCGTCGGCAGTTCGGCGTCGGCCAGATAGCCCATCAGCACCTGGAGCATCTCGGCGACGCCGCCGCCCGTCGCAGTCGAGTTGACCTGCCAGACCGTCCGCCCGGCTAACCGGCGGCGCAGGTCGTCGGCGGTCGCTCGCAGCACGCGCAGCCGCTCCGGTCCGATCACCTCCCCGAGATCGGCCAGCGAGCGGCGGGGCGGGGTGATCAGTTGCGGCGTCATCGGTCTCCTTTCACCGACATCGATCTTTCCACGTCCCGTGCGTCGCGGATAGGCCGAATGTGCCGCCCCGCGTGGATTTCCCGGGACACGCCAGACGATCCCCGTGTGACACTTCGGCGAAACATCGGGCAGTATCAGGCACATGAGATGGGACCTGGTGCTCCGTGGCGGCGACGTCCTGGACCCCGCCCGGCCGGGCGGACCACGCCGGGCCGACGTGGCGGTCGCGCGTGGGCGGATCGCCGCCGTCGGCCCCGGCCTCGCCGCCGACCCGGCCGCCGCCGGCGCCGAACTGCTCGACGTGTCCGGCCGCCTCGTCACGCCGGGCCTGGTCGACCTGCACACCCACGTGTACGCCGGAGCGACCTACTGGGGCATCGACCCCGACCCGACGGCGTGGCACTCCGGGGTGACCACCTGGGTCGACGCCGGATCGGCCGGAGCCTTCTCGTTCGCGGCGCTCGACGAAGGCGTACGCCGGTTCACCGTCGACGTGCCCGCGCTGCTGAACATCTCGGCGGTCGGCCTCGTGGCGTCCACCGGAGAGTCCCGGACCCTGGAGAACTGCGATGTCGACCTGGCCGTCACGACGGCCCGGGCCTACCCGGACCGCGTACGCGGCTTCAAGGTGCGCGTCGACCGCCACGCCGTCGGGCCGAGCGGGCTGGAACCGTTGCGCCGCGCCATCGAGGCGGGGGAGGCGTGCGGGCTGCCCGTGATGGTCCACATCGGAGCGGCCCCGCCCACGCTCGGAGAGATCCTGCCGTTGCTGCGGGCCGGCGACATCGTCACGCACTGCGCCAGCGGGATCGCGGCCGCGGCACTACCGGGCGGCATCGACCCGGCCGCGAAGGAGGCGTACGCGTCGGGCGTCGTCTTCGACATCGGCCACGGATCCGGCGGCTTCGCCTTCGACATCCTGGAGGCGCAGCTCGCCGCCGGGCTGAAGCCGCACACAGTCTCCAGCGACCTGCACGCCCGATCGCTGCACGGGCCGGTGTTCGACCTGCCCACGACGATGGCGAAGATGCTGGCGGCGGGCTGGCCGCTGGACGAGGTCGTGGCGGCGGCCACCCGCCGACCGGCCGAGGTGCTGGGGCTGGCCGCCGGGACGCTGGACGTCGGCGCCCAAGCCGACCTCGCGGTGTTCCACCTCATCGAGGAACCCTGGACCGTCGCCGACGTGCACGGCCAGGTACGCACAGCGCCGCTGCGCCTGGTGAACGAGGCCACCTATCGAGCCGGCCGCCCGCTGCCGGCCCGGCTGCCGGAGCCGCCCGCGCCCTGGATCCCCCTGACCGACGCGCAACGGGCCGCCCTGGCCGCCCGGGACGAGACGGTCCGGTCCATGATGACCCAGCCGCTGGTCAGCCCGGACGCGCTCGACGAGCAGTTCCCGCGCAGCGGGGCCTGACGCCCCCGGCTACTCAGGCGACGCCCTCCGCAGGGCGGGGTTCGTGATCTCCGGAACGCTGGATACCTTTCCGCTCGGCGATGAGGTACCTGGCTCTCCGGAGATCACCTGCTCGCGCTGGCGCCACCACCCACGCCGCCCCGGGCGCCACCAGCGCCGGCCGAGAATGAGCGCGGCGACGATCAGCGGGAGTACCAGGGCGTCGGCGACGACCTCAGCGTCGGCGGCGAAGCCGTCGAGCGGACGGCCGCCGTCCAGCACCACGAACGTGCCGGGCAGACCACAGCCGACCCGGATCAGCGCGAACACCAGCGCGGCGACGGCGGGCCCACGCCACCGGAGCGCCGCGGCGGTCCCCAGCAGCACAGCAGCCAGCGCAGCGGGAACGACCACCGAGGCCACCACATCGCCGGAGTCCTCGACGGCGTCCGACCGGTACATCGCCACCCCGGTCACGACCTGCACCGCGCTGACGAGGGCGGCCAGGCTGAGCAGCAGGCGGGTCACCGGGCGCGCAAGCGGCGCAGGCGGCGATGCAAGGTCAACCGCCGCCGCGGCCGAACCGGACCGGGGTCGAGGGTCGCCGCCCAGCTCAGCGCCTCGTCGACCATGGCGCGGGTGAGGCCCTCGGCGGGGTCGGCCGCGATCAGCAGCGTCGGCTCGGCCCGCTGATCGGCCCACGCGTACGCCTCCGGGGTCAGCATGTCGTCGATCCATACCGCCGGCCGCCCCTCGGCGTACGCGGCGATCGCCGGAACCTTGTCCTCCGGGCGGAACGGCGCCGGCGGGAACTGGATCACCGGCAACTGCGCCAGCCCGAGGAACGGCGCGAGCAGCCGGTTCGCGTTGACGCCCCAGCCGGTCGCCCAGATCAGCTCGTACGCCTCACCGAGGTCGGCCAGCCAGGATCCGTGGCCCTCGCAGAGGCGTACCGGCTCCTCGGCGGGGAAGAAGGCGTACTCGCCGAATCCGGCGGGGCACCTGAGCGCGGCGTAGGGGTTGAGGACGCCGTCGACGTCGAGCAGCAGCATCGGACGGGGCACGGACTTCGATGCTACACGCCCCGTCCATCGCGTATGGCGGCTATCTTTCGCCCTGGTGATGTCGTGAGGGCCTGCTGACGACATCACCAGGGCGAAAGATCCGGGAGAGGCGGGAGATCCGGAGCGGATCGGCGGGCTGCCAAGATCGCGGCGACCTCGGCGCGGACGGCGGCGGGTTCCGACGTCAGCCGGTGATACGTGTATCGGACGGTGAGGATGCCGAGCGTCGCGAGGGCGGCGTCACGGCGTACGTCCAGCTCCCGCTGCGCGGTCGAGGAATGCCAGGAAGCGCCGTCCAGCTCGAAGGCGACGCGTTCGGCGGCTGCGTACACGTCGAGGTAGTAGGTGTGCGGGCCGACCCGGACGGGGACCTGGCGATCGAACGGACCGGTGAAGACGTGATCCAGCCCGAACAGTTCGAGGTGGCTCCGGCAGCCGGCGGTCAGCTTGTCGAGGAGGCTGCCGATGTCCGCTCGCCCGGCGAGCCGAGGTCGCGCGGCCAGCGCCTCGGTCAGGCGCCTGGGCACCGTCATGCGGGAGTTCACCGCGTGAAGAATCGCTCCGACGCCGTCGGAGCGGGGCAGCAAGGGCCAAGCTTCGAGCAGGGCGTCCTCGAGGCGGGTGAGAAGTAGCCCGCTTCGTGGCACCACAAGGGGCGGCTCGACTTTGAATCCACTTCGGACATGGACGTGCAGCCGACCTGTGGAACGCAGGCGGACCCCGGATGGAGCCGTGAGGTGCGCCGGTTCGGCCATGGAATCGAGCAGGCCCCAGGCGTACAGCGCCGTTGTGTGGCTGAGCGCTGCGCGGCCGTCGGCGTACAGGGCGGCCGCGAGCACCATGTCGGCACCGTCCACGCCGTAGATTCCCGGCAGAATCCGGGTCAGGCCTCCGGACCGGACCGCGTTGTGGACCGCCCACCTCGGAATCTCCGGCGGCAGACGGTCCACGGCGACGAGCCCGTCATGAGCGGCGAGCCAATCCGCCAGCGCACGATCCATCGCGCCATGCTGCGCTCGGCGTACCGGCGACGGCGCGCGCCGACAAGATCAGGATGTGGACAGTGGCGCGGTGTGGAGGGGGTTGGCTAGCGTACCCACTAGCTGCAGTGCGCCCGACGGATCTTCGAGGTCGACCATCTGCTGGTTGTTGCGCAGTTGCAGCCGGTTCAGGCACGACAGGTCGAAGCGTTCGGCGAACATGTCGTACTTGGCGTACCGCTCGGCCAGGGCCGGGTTGGCGGCCTGGTAGTCGCGGACGCAGTCCGCCACGAGCCGCCAGAACTCCGCCTCGGGCAGCACCGGCTCCAGGCGTGGGGCGAGGAAGCGGAAGAAACAGTCGAGCACGTCGGTGAACAGCGACAGCAGCTTCAGCTCGTCGGGCACGCTCACCCGGATCCGCTCGGCCGCCGCGGGCAGCGGCAGGTCCGGGTCCATCACCGCGATCTCCTCGGCGATGTCCTTGAAGATCGCACGGACCGGAGCGTCGTGCTCGTCCAGCACCAGGATCACATTCTCCCCGTGCGGCATGAAGACCAGCTCGTACGCGTAGAAGCAGTGCACCAGCGGGGTCAGGTACGCCGTCAGGTACCGCTGGAGCCACTCCGCGGCGGGCAGGCCCGACCGCGTGATCCACTGGACGGCGAGGTCTTCGTGGAGCAGGGCGGCCATCGTCGTGACGCGTTCGCCCGGGGCCAGGACGGGGCTCTCCCGCCACAACGCCGCGAGCATTTTGCGGTAGGGCGAGCCCTTCGGCGCGGCGTGGGCGTACTGGGGGTGGCGGTAGCCGATCGCGGCCCGTTCGCGCAGGATCGTCAGGCCGGTCTTGGCGAGCACCGGGTCGTCGGCGATCAGCCCGGCTAGCCATTCGTTGATCGCCGGGGTGGCCTCCATGTACTCGGCGGACAGCCCGCGCAGGAAGCCCATGTTGAGCACCGACAGCGCGGTCTTGACATAGTGCCGCTCCGGGGCGCTGACGTTGTAGAAGGTCCGCACCGACTGCTGCGCCTGGTGCCGGTCGTCGCCGTCGCCGAGATGGACGATCCGGCCCTGCGCGACCTCGCCGGCGAAGGTGACGGCGATCCGGTTGCGCCACTGCCACGGGTGCACCGGCATCAGGTGGTAGTCGCCGGGATCGTCGAGGGACGCGGTCAGTCGTTCCAGAGTGGACGGATCGAGTTCGCCGGTGATCAGCGCGTCGTAGCCGATGTCGGCACACGAGGTGAAGGTCGAGACCGACCGGTGCACGGCGATCCAGGTCAACCGGATCGGGTGCGCCGCCTCTGGTGCGTACTCGTGGAAGTCGCTGATGCTGTAGCCCAGGCGGCCGTTGTTGGCCACGAAGCAGGGGTGCCCCTCGGTCATGCCGGTCTCGATCATCTGGAAGCCCGCGGTGCTGAGGTCGGCCGGCGGCCGGTCGAACTTGTACGCGAGCCCGGCGAGTGTGCTGGTGATCTCCTCCAGGTAGACGGGCAGCACGGTCTGGCTGAGCCCGAGCGTGTCGCGCAGGTCCAGGATGAGGTCGACGGCGTCCACCGGGAGCTGTGCGCCCTCGCGGACCCGGGTCACCGAGTCCGGATCGATCTGCCAGTGGTCGAGCGCGAACAGCCGGGCGGTGAACCGGTACTCGGTGTCGGTCGCCCGCACCGTGTAACGATCGGTGAACCGGCTTGTGGAGTGGCCGCTGGACTCGTCGCCGTGGGGGATCGGCGTGAGCAGCCGCTCGTGGGCGAACTCGGCGAGCGCCTTGGCCGCCAGGTGCCGGTTGGCCTTGGCCCACAGCTCGGGCCGGAGGTGCTTGGTCGGCGACCCAGCGGCCGACCCAGCGGCTGACTCTGCGGCCGACTCTGCGGACTCCTCGGTCGACGACGCAGTGGGCGACGCAGCGGACAACTCAGTGGACATGACGACTCCTTCGCTGGGCGTGCTTGAACGCCGAGCGGACGCAGAAGCTCAGCAGGGCTTCCTTGTGCGGCAGGCGGACCTTTCCGGCCACCTCGAAGCCGGCGTACGCGTTGAGCGCGTGCACGGCGGTGTTGCGCGCGTCGGGTTCGACGACGACCCGGTGGGTGAGCGGATCGGCGAAGAGCAGGTCGAGCACGGCGAGGATGACGGCGCGGGTGAAGCCCGGGATCGGCGTCTCCGCCGGGGCGACGAGGAAGTGCATCCCCACGTCGCCGGGTTGGACGGGGTACACCCCGGACAGTTCGTGGCGGGGGTCGTAGCGTTCCATCAGGAACATCGGCTGCCCGTCCCGGGAGCCGATCAGCGCGTCGTGGCCGGGCCGGGCGGCGATCGCGGCGTACTCGGCGGCGACTTCGCCCAGCGACGCCTGCTGCATCAGCCAGAACGCCGCCTTGGGGTGGGTGACCCAGCCGTGGAGCAGCCCGGCGTCGGCAACCGCGTCGACGTACCGGATCTCGAAGGCGCTGTTCTCGAAGGCGCTGTTCTCGTAGGTGCTGTCGACGCTCATGCGGGCGCTCCGAACTCCTGGAAGGCGATGGTCTTCTCGACCGGGTACGCCTCCCGCCCGAGCATGTCCCGCAGGATGCACGAGTTCCGGTACGCCCCCATGCCGAGATCCGGGGCGACGAAGCCGTGCGTGTGCAGCTCGCCGTTCTGGACGTACACCGCGCCGGATTGTCCATTGTCGACTCGATAGTTCCGGCCGACCGCCAGCCGTGCTGCCGCGTCGCGGGCGAGCAGGTCTTCGATCGGGCCGAGGAACTCCGGCGTCGGCTGCCGGTAGCCGGTGGCGAGCACCAGCGCCTGCGTACGCTGCTCGAAGTCGACGCCCTGCTCCTCATGCCGCAGATCCAGGGTGTAAGTGTCCTGGCTAGCGTCATAGGACGCTTTACGCAGTGCGGTGTTCGTCATCAGGCGCGTACGGGCGCCGCGACCGGCCGGAGCTGCCTGCTGCTCGTAGAGCTGATCGAAGATGGCGTTGATCAGGTCGGCGTTGATGCCCTTGTAGAGCTGCTTCTGCGCCACGTTCAGCGAGTCGCGTACGCCCATCGGCAGCGCGTGGAAGTAGTCGGCGTACTCGGGGGAGGTCATCTCCAGCGTGAGCTTGGTGTACTCCAGCGGGAAGAACCGGGGCGAGCGGGTGATCCAGGTCAGGTCGTAGTCCCGGCCGCCGTCGCCGCGGCTGGTGAGCAGGTCGTGATAGATCTCGGCCGCGCTCTGCCCGCTGCCGACGACGGTGATGCTCTCCTTGGCACGTACCGCGTCCCGCTGCCCCAGGTACGCCGAGCTGTGGACGACACCAGGTACGCCGGTCACCGCGGGCGGCAGGTGCGGGACGGTGCCGATGCCCAGCACGAGCCGCCGTCCCCGGAACGTGTCGCCGGTCGTGGTCCGCACGGTGTAGACGCCGTCATCAGACGACACCGACCGCACGTGCTGCCCGAAGCGGATCGAGCGCAGTTGGTGGGCGGCCCACCGGCAGTAGTCGGCGTATTCGCGGCGCAGCGGGAAGAAGCTCTCGCGGATGTAGAACGAGTACAGCCGCCCGCTCTGCTTGAGGTAGTTCAGGAACGAGTACGGCGAGGTCGGGTCGGCCAGGCTGACCAGGTCGGCGAGGAACGGCGTCTGGAGGGTGCTGCCCGGCAGGAGCATGCCCGGGTGCCAGTCGAAGTCCGGCTTGCTCTCCAGGAAGACGCCGTCGAGGTCGAGCGGTTCGGCGAGGCAGGCCAGGCCCAGGTTGAACGGGCCGAGGCCGACGGCGACGAAGTCGTGAATCCGGGAGTCGTGAATCCGGGAGTCGTGGATCTGGGAGTCGTGGATCCGGGAGTCGTGCGGCTCAGGCTGCGACAAGGCTGCTCCCGACGTAGGTCTCGGCGTGGTGGGCGAGGAGGTCGAGGACGGTGCCGATGTCGTCGACGGTGGTGCGCGGGTTGAGCAGGGTGAGCTTCAGGTAGTGGCGGCCGTCGACGACGGTGCCGGCGACCATCGCCTCGCCCGACTCGGCGATCGCCTTGCGGGCGTACAGGTTCGCGGCGTCTGCCTCTTCGGCGTCCATATCGGACGACGGGAGGTAACGGAACACGAGGGTGCTCAGCTGGGGGCGGACGAGGATCTCGAAGCGCGGATCGGCGTCGAGCAGTCGCCAGCCGGCGTCGGCCAGATCGACGACGGCGTCGAAGAGCGAGCCGACCGCGTCCGGGCCCATGATGCGCAGGGTCAGCCACAGCTTGAGCGCGTCGAACCGGCGGGTCGTCTGCGGGCTCTTGTCGACCTGGTTCGGGATCTGTTCCTCGGCGGCCCGCTTCGGGTTGAGGTAGTCCGCGTGGTAGGTCGCGTGCCGCAGGACGGCGCGGTCGCGTACGAGGATCGCGCTGCTGCTGACGGGCTGGAAGAAGGACTTGTGGTAGTCGACGGTGACGGAGTCGGCGCGTTCGATCCCGTCGAGGAGCCGCCGCCGGCGGGAGACCAGGAGTCCGCAGCCATAGGCGGCGTCCACGTGCAACCACACCCCGGTACGCCGGCACAGGTCGGCGAGCTGGGGGAGCGGGTCGACGCTGCCGAAGTCGGTGGTGCCCGCGGTGGCGACGACCGCCATCGGGACGAGCCCGGCTTCGCGGCACGCCGCGAGCGACCGGCGCAGCGCTTCGGGTGACATGCGCCGGTCGGCCGTCCCCGGTACGGAGATCACCGCGTCTTCGGCCAGCCCGAGGAGCTTGGCGGCCTTGGTGACGCTGAAGTGCGCGTACTCGGAGGCGAAGATGCGCAGATCGCCTGCTCCACAGGCGAAGCGGTCCAGCGCCTCGTCGCGGGCGAGCATCAGGGCGTGCACATTGGACTGTGTGCCGCCGCTGGTGAAGACGCCGTCGGCGAGCGGGCCGAGGCCGATGCGCCGAGCGGTCCAGTCGATCAGGCGGCGTTCGATGAGGGTGCCGCCGGCGCTCTGGTCCCAGGTGTCGAGGGAGGAGTTGATGGCCGACAGCACGGTCTCGCCGAGCAGTGCCGGCACGACGACCGGGCAGTTGAGGTGGGCGAGGTAGCGGGGGTGGTGGAAGTAGACGGCGTCGCGGAGGTAGACGCGGTCCAGTTCGTCGAGGGCGGCGGTGGTGTCGCCGAGCGGGTGGTCCAGGTCGATCGTGTCGATGTCGGCGGCGAGCCGGGCGGGGGAGATCCCGGTGAACGGCCGCCCGGCGGCGGTGATCCGCCGGGCGACTCGCTGCGCGCCGTCCGCGACCGCCAGCCGGTACCGGTCGGCTCCGGCGGCGTCGAGCAGGTGCGACAGGGCCTGCATGAGATCAGCTGACCTTCTTCGCCGAGGTCAGGGCGTTGGCGAGTTCTTCCAGGACGCCCGCGCTGCCGGCGTACGAGAAGCGGGGTTCGCTGTTCCAGCCGACGATCTGCCCGGCCTTGACGGCGGGCAGCTGGTTCCAGGTCGGCTTGCCGGTGAGGTCCTTGGGCTGCAAGGTGGAGCTGCGGTTGTCGAGCAGCAGCACGTCGGCGGCGTACTTGCCGGCGTTCTCCCAGCTCAGGCTCTCGAAGTAGCCGAGGTCGTCGAGCTTGTCCGGGACGATGATCTCGACGCCCAGCTCCTTGAAGTACATGATGTCGCTGTTCATGCCGGGGTTGGACGCGTAGAACAGGTCGGCCGCGGCCGAGCAGGCGAGCACCTTGAGGCCGCTGGACTTGCCGACCTCGCCCAGCTTCTTCGCCGCCGCATCGAACCGGGTCTTCGCGTCGGTCACCTTCGCTGCGGTCAGATCCGCGCCGAGCGAGCCCGCCAGATCGGCGTACCGCTCGATGATCTTGTTGAGTGGGGTGCGTGCGGCGTTGATGCCGACCGAGGGCGCGAGCGGGAGGATCTTGTCCTTGCTCTCGTCCGGGACGTACCAGAGGGTGTCCTTCTCGTAGATGTTGGTGATCAGGACCTCGGGCCGCAGCGCGGCGTATTTCTCCACGTTGAACTCGCCCCAGACGTTGCCGAGGATCTCGGCCTTGTCGATGGGGAAGTCGCCGGCCTGGACGTCGGCCTTGCCGTCGGCGGTCTTGGTCGGGCCGAAGACGCCGACGATCTGGTCGCTGACGCCGAAGTCGTAGAGGGCGGCGGCGGAGCCGATGAAGGCGACGACCTTCTGCGGTCGGCTCGGAGCGGACGCCTTCGTGCCGCGGTCGTCGGTGAACGACCAGGCCCCGCCCGTGCTCGACGTCGAGCTGGGCTTGTCGTCGGAACCGCAGGCGCTGGTCAGGGCGGCCAGTCCGAGGGCTCCGGCGGCCGAGAGCAGGCCGCGGCGGCTGAAGGTGTGCGTCATCGTTCTACTCCTGCGATGGGGATCGGTGCGATGGGGATGAGCCCGCGATGGGGATCGCGGGGGGCCGGGCTTCCGCCTCAGCTGCAGTTAGGCTAGCCTTACCTGAGTCAGTGTTGTCAAGTGAAGTCCGCTCGCCGGGCGTGTCACATTTCCGGAGATATCCCCCGTGCTGTCCCGACCCCCCAATCGGCCCGCCGTCCTGCTGGGGTCCGCGGCCCTGCTGGTCGTCGCGGCCGCGCTCAGCCTCGCGGTGGGCGCCAAACCGATGTCGCTCGCCGAGGTCTGGTCCGGCCTCGTCGACCCGCAAGCCCCCGCCTACACGGTGGTACGCGAGATGCGCCTGCCGCGTACGCTGCTCGGTCTCGAAGTCGGCGCGGCGCTTGGCCTGGCCGGCGGCGTCATGCAGGCGCTGACCCGCAATCCGCTGGCCGATCCGGGCCTGCTCGGCATCAACGCCGGGGCCTCGGCCGCCGTGGTCACCGGGATCACCGTGCTCGGGATCGGGTCGCTCAGCGGTTACGTCTGGTTCGCGTTCCTCGGTGCGGCCGCGGTCTCGGTGCTCGTGTGGGCCGTCGGCGGTGGGCGTACGGCCACGCCGGGGCGCCTGGCGCTGGCCGGAGCCGCCGTCAACGCCGTGCTGTACGCGTACGTGTCTGCGGTGCAGTTGCTCGACACCGCGTCGCTGGACGCCATGCGTTTCTGGACGGTCGGCTCGCTGGCGGCGACCGACTCATCGGCCACCCTGTTCATCGCACCGTTCATCGCCGTCGGGCTGATCGCGGTCGCCGTGCTGGCCCGGCCGCTGAACGCGCTGGCGCTCGGCGACGAATCCGCCCGCGCGCTGGGCGCGCGCCCGGCCGTCGTCCGGGCCGGCAGCATCGTCGCGATCACGTTGCTCTGTGGAGCGGCCACCGCCGCGTGTGGGCCGATCGTCTTCGTGGGCCTGTTGGTGCCGCACCTGGTCCGGCCGCTCACCGGGCCCGATATGCGCTGGCTGCTGGCGGTCAGCGCGTTCGTCGCCCCGGTCGTGCTGCTCGGCGCGGACGTGCTCGGCCGCGTGCTCGCCCGACCCGGTGAGGTGCAGGTGGGCATCGTCACCGCCGTCGCCGGTGGCGCCTTCTTCGTCTGGGCCGTACGCCGCACCCGGGCGGTGGCGGTATGACCGTCCTGCGTGCCGCGACCGTCTCCGTCAGACTCCGTCCCCGGTCCGTCGTGGCGGGATTCGCCGTCCTCGCCGTGGCCCTGGGCTGCGCACTGCTCCTGCTGAGCACCGGCGACTATCCGCTCAGCCCGGACGCCGCCCTCAAGGCGGTCCTCGGCTCCGGTACGCCCGCCGACGCGTACATCGTCCAGGAGTTGCGTGCCCCTCGCGTCGTGACGGCGTTGCTCGCCGGAGCCGCGCTGGCGTTGGCGGGCGCGATCTTCCAGGCGTTGACCCGCAACCCGCTCGGCAGCCCCGACGTGCTCGGTTTCACCCAGGGCTCCGCTGCCGGAGCGCTCGTGGCGATCGTGGTCACCGGCGGCGGCAGTCTCACCCTGGCGGCCGGCGCGCTCGTGGGTGGAATCGTCACCGGGGCCGCGATCTATCTGCTCGCCGTCCGGCACGGTTCGCACGGCAGTCACCTGGTGCTCGTGGGCATCGGCGTGGCCGCCGTCCTGACCGGCGTCAACGGCTACCTGTTCACCCGGGCG
This sequence comes from Hamadaea sp. NPDC051192, assembly GCF_040682475.1. NCBI lineage: Bacteria > Bacillati > Actinomycetota > Actinomycetes > Micromonosporales > Micromonosporaceae > Hamadaea > Hamadaea sp. NPDC051192. Next base: position 13,643 of record NZ_JBFBAZ010000025.1, on the reverse strand, counting down.
GAGATCACGGACGCGTCGCGGGCGATGCTGTGGCTGACCGGCAGCCTCGACGGCCGGGGCTGGGAGGACGCGCTGCCCCTGCTGGCGGTGCTGGCCGTCGTGGTTCCGATCGTCCTGTTCGGACTGTCCCGGCCGCTGTCGGCGTTGGCGCTCGGCGACGACCAGGCGCTGGCGCTCGGCGTACGCGTCACGCCGGTGCGGGTGTCGCTGCTGGCCGCGGCGGTCCTGCTCTGCTCGGCGGCGGCTGCCGCGGCGGGACCGGTGTCCTTCGTCGCGCTGACCGCGCCCCAGGTCGCCCGGCGGATCACCGGCGACCCCGGCCCCAACCTGCTGTCCTCGGTCCTGGTCGGGGCGGCCTTGATGACCGCGGCCGACCTCGCCGCCCAACGGCTGGTGCCAGGTCGTGATCTGCCGGTCGGGGTGCTCACCGGCATCCTCGGCGGGGCGTACCTGGTCTGGCTGCTCGCGGCACGCCGCCGCTCGTCGTTAGGAGGACGTTCATGACGCGGCTCGCCGCGACCGGCCTGAGGCTCGCCTACGAACGGCGCGTCGTCGCCGAGGATCTCGGCGTCGAGATACCGGACGGCTCGTTCACCGTCATCGTCGGCCCGAACGCCTGCGGCAAGTCCACCTTGCTCAAGGCACTGGCCCGTACGCTGCGGCCGCAGGCGGGCAGCGTCCTGCTGGACGGCAAGGACATCCGCGGGCTGCCGGCCAAAGCGGTCGCGCGTACGCTCGGCCTGCTCCCGCAGACGTCCATCGCGCCCGACGGGATCACCGTCGCCGACCTCGTCGCCCGGGGCCGCTACCCACACCAGGGACTGCTGCGCCAATGGTCGGCGCACGACGAGGAGATCGTCCAGCAGTCGATGGTCGCGACCGGCGTGGCCGACCTCGCGACCGCGTTCGTCGACGAGTTGTCCGGCGGCCAGCGGCAGCGCGTCTGGATCGCGATGGCGCTCGCGCAGCAGACCCCGCTGCTGCTGCTCGACGAGCCGACGACCTTCCTGGACATCGCCCATCAGCTCGACGTGCTCGACCTGTGCGCGCGATTGCACGAGGAGCAGGGGCACACCCTCGTCGCCGTGCTGCACGACCTCAACCAGGCCGCCCGGTACGCCACTCATCTGATCGCGATGCGCGACGGCCGGATCGTGGCCGAGGGCAAGCCGTCCCAGATCGTCACCGCCGAGCTCATCGAGGAGGTCTTCGGGCTGCCGTGCCGGATCGTCGAGTGCCCGGAAACTGGGGCGCCGCTGGTGATCCCGGCCGCCCGCCGAGCCGTGCCGGTCTAGTCCGCCCGCCGCCTATGCTGGGCGGATGGATCTTTCCTTCCGGTTCGCCGCCGAGTCCGATGTGCCGAACCTCGTCGCCCTGGTGGAGTCGGCGTACCGGGGGGAGGCCAGCCGGGCGGGGTGGACCACTGAGGCGGACTTCCTGGACGGCCAGCGGACCGACGCCGACGAGGTCGCCGGCCTTCTGGAAGACGCCGACAGCCGGGTGCTGGTCGCCGCCGTCCCGGACCGGCCGGACGAGCTGGTGGCCTGCTGCCACATCGAGAATCGGGGCGACTACGCGTACTTCGGGATGTTCGCGGTCCGCCCGGGTCTCCAGGGCGGCGGCGTCGGCAAGGCCGTCATCGCCGAGGCGGAACGCGTCGCCGTCACGGCTTTCGGCGTACGCGAGATGCACATGACCGTCATCTCCGTCCGCGACGAACTGATCGCCTGGTACGCCCGGCGCGGCTACACGCGTACGGGCAAGACGACGCCGTTTCCGTACGGCGACGAACGCTTCGGTCTGCCCAAGCGCGACGATCTGGAGTTCGAGCTGCTCATCAAGCCACTGGCGTAGCCACTGTGTCCAGAGTGGACGAACGGACTTGTCGTATCTGATGCGGATTAACAGCGAAAGCTGTAGGTTATTCGCGTGGTACCGAACGTCGCTGCGCTGTGGTTTCTGCTCGTCCTGTTCGCCGTCTACGCCACCGGCTGGCTGATCGTCCCCGGGGTTCGGCGGTGGACACGTGACACCGCCCGGCTGCGCACGGCGACGGTCCTGCGGCGAGAACGCTTGTCCACCCTGGCCGTCGAATCCACCCGGTACGCCGGAGAGGTGACCGTCGCGGCCGACCGCGCCGGCGCGCGGGAGACCCGGCTCCGGGAGCTGTGGCACACCGCCCAGGCCGAGCTGGAACAGGCCGGTCAGGCGTACGACGCGGCCGACGAACGCTGGCGCCGGCTGACCCTGGCCGCCGCCGTCGAAACCGAGACGGAGCAGGACGAAGACCTGTCCGGCCGCGTACGCCACCTCCGCCGGATCGTCACCGAGGCGGCCCTGCGCGGGCAGGTCTCCCCGCTGGCCCTCGGCGACGCGGTCGCCGGACGCGACGGCTGGGATCCGCAACGCCCGCTCGCCGACCAGGAGCGCCAGCTGAGCCGGGTCGTACGCCAAGCCAGCGAATCGGCGTACCGGACGGTCACCCTGCGCGAACGCAACGCGTGGGAGGCGTACGTCGCCGCCGCCGACCAGGCTCGCAGCCTGCGCCGGGAGGCCAACGCCGCCGGCGAACGGGCCCAGCACGCGTTGTCCCTGCTCGCCCCGGCCCGAGTGCAGCCGCAACCGCTCACCACGGCCGCCTGGAACTCCCCGACCCAGGTGCTGACCGTCGCTCGCCGCCAGCCCTGAGCGCTCGCCCGCCCCGAGTCTTGCGCGGCGCACCCCCGTTGACGCCGGCCCCTTATGCGTTGATCATGGAGTTTGCACCCCTGACACGCCGCCGAGACCACAGTTAACTCCATGATCAACGGCCCGTGCGGCGGGGAGAGCGGCGGGGAGGGCGGCGGGGAGCGAGCGGGGCAAGGGAGGGGAGCGAGGGTGGCGAGCGAGTGGATGATCTACGGCGCGTACGGCTACACCGGTGAGCTGATCGCCCGGGAAGCCGTCGTACGCGGTCTGACCCCGATCCTGGCGGGCCGGGACGAGGCTCGGCTGATTCCGCTCGCGGCGGAGCTGGGTCTCGACGCGCGCGCGTTCCCGCTCTCCGACGCGGCCCGGCTCGACGAGGGCCTGCGCGACGTCGCGGTCGTGTTGCACTGCGCCGGCCCCTTCTCGCAGACCGCCGCGCCGATGCTCGCAGCGTGCCTGCGTACGGGGACGCACTATCTCGACATCACCGGCGAGATCGACGTCCTGGAGCGCGCGTACTCGCTGGACGAGAAGGCGCAGCAGGCCGGGATCGTGATCTGCCCGGCGGTCGGCTTCGACGTCGTGCCGACGGACTGTGTGGCCGCGACCCTGGCCGCCGCGCTGCCCGGCGCGACGCATCTGCGGCTCGGGTTCGACACCCGGTCGGCGTTGTCGCCCGGCACGGCGAAGACCACTGTGGAGGGTGCGGTCGGCGGCACCCGCGTGCGCCGGAACGGCCGTCTCGCCAGGATCCCGATGGGCAGCCTGACGCGCACCGTCGACTTCGGAGTGGGGGAGAAGCTCGCGGTCGCCATCCCGTGGGGCGACGTCGCCAGCGCGTACCGCACGACCGGCATCCCCGACATCGAGGTCTATCTGCCCACCTCGCGCAGCCAGATCCGCGGCCTGCGGCTCACCGAGATCGCGCGGCCGGTCCTGAAACTCGGCGCGGTCCAGCGCGTGCTGCAGAACCGGGCGGGCAGCCGCCCCGGCCCGTCGCCCGAGACCCGCGCCAAGCGGCCGATGCACGTGTGGGGCGAGGTGACCGCGCCCGGCGAGCGCCGCGTCGCCCGGATCACCACGGCCAACGGCTACGACCTCACCGTCTCCGCGTCGCTGCCCGTGGTGGTCCGGCTCCTTTCCGAGGGGTACGCCGAAAGCGGCGCCCGGACACCGTCACAACTGATGGGGGCGGACTACGTCACCACGCTCCCCGGCTCCTCCGAGATGGTCCTCACCGAGTCCTGAGCCCATTACCTGGCAGGTAATCGACGTCATGACCTCCGGCGGCGACAGTAGGCGCATGAATCTTCTGCGTTTCGCGTTGCGGCTGGACGCCGGGGCCTCGGCCGGGCTCGGCGTCGTCATCCTCGCCCTGAGCGGCAAGCTCGACGAGTGGCTCGGCACGCCGACCGCGTTCGCCCTCGGGGTGGGCGTTTTCCTGCTGGTCTGGGCGGCCGGGCTCACGATCCTCGCGGCTCAGCGGGACATCTCCCCGGCCGGGGCGTGGACCGTGATCGTGCTCAACGTCGGGTGGATCGCGGCCAGCCTGGCGGTCGCGTTCAGCGGCGCGTTCGAGCTGACCGGGTGGGGCGTCGCGCTCTCAGCCCTCCAGGCGCTTCCCGTTCTGTTGTTCATCGATCTCCAGTACCTCGGTCTGCGTCGCGTCCGCGCCGCCGTCCGGAGTGGTGCTGGTGCCGTCGGCAGCGGGGCCGCCTGACGGCTGCGCCTTCGGCAGGCGTTCGGCGATGAGCAGGCCGCCGAGCGCCGCGATCGCGAGCACGAGCATCGCCAGGGCGTACGAGCGCTCCGGGGTGCGGGTGATCCCGGCGACGATGACCGTTCCGGCGACGGCGGTGCCCAGTGAGGATCCCAGGTTCGACACGCTGCGGGACAGTCCGGAGATCTCGCCCTGCAGCTTCTCGCCGAACGCCGACTGCACGATGTTCACCGACGGTGTGATCATCAGCCCGATGCCGACGCCGATGATGAACAGGCCCGGCAGGAGTGCGGGCGCGCCGCCGGTGGACCACGCCACGATCAGCAGCAGGGCGCAGACCCCGACGACGGTCACGAAGAAGCCGGTCTCGATGAGCGTACGCTGCGGCCACCGTTTGGCCAGGCGCTCGGCCAGCAGCGAGGTGCCGAGGATGCCGACCGTGGCGGCGGTGAAGATCAGGCCGGTCTGGATGGCGTCGTAGCCGCGGACCACCTGGAGGAACGCGGCGACCACGAACGAGGTGCCCATCAGGACGAGCCACTGGAGGTTCTGGGTGATCATGCCGAGGTTGGCGACGCGGCTGCCGAACAACCGCATCGACAGCAGCGGTTCCTTGCCCGCCGCCTCCGTTGTGCGTACATGCCGGAAGAAGAACCAGAGCACGACGATGCCGGCGGCGATCATCAGCAGCATGAGCCAGGCCTTCTTGCTGGCCAGCAGGATGCCCGAGACGATCAGGATGAGTCCCACGGCGGACAGGACCGTGCCGCGGACGTCGAACGCGCGGTCGGGCTGGGCCGGCAGCGGATCGGTGAGCCGGCGGCTCAGGACCACGATCACGACGATGACCAGCGCCTGGAACACGAACGCGGCCCGCCAGCTGATCGCGGACGTGATGAGCCCGCCGATGAGCGGACCGGCGGCCGCGCCGACCCCGGCCATGGCGCTGATCATGCCGAACGCCCGCGCCCGCGAGGTCAGGTCGGTGAAGTACAACGTGGCCAGGATGTAGACGGGCGGGATGAGCAGCGCCGTCCCGACACCCTCCAAAATGGAGTTCCCTAGCACCAGTACGCCCAGCCCGGGCGCGACCGCGCAGGCCAGCGCGCCGACGCCGTAGACGATCAGGCCCAGCTGGAACAGGCGCTTACGCCCGAACTTGTCCGTCAGCTTGCCGCCCGGGATCATCAGCGCCGCCATGACGAGGAGGAACAGCGTGATGGACAGCTGCACCCCGGCGACGGTCGTGTTCAGGTCGTGGCTGATGTCGCTGATCATCACGTTCATGTTGGAGCCGGCGAAGCTGCAGATGAACTGCGCCAGAGCCAACGGAACGAGCGCGCGGCTATTGGCTCGCATGGCTCAGCACCGGCTCGACCCACCCCGCGCCGTGGTCGAGCTGGAAGTCGAGGTTCATCGCGGCGCTGATCAGCGACAGGTGGCTGAACGCCTGCGGGAAGTTGCCGATCTGCTCGCCGGTCGGGGCGATCTCCTCCGAGTACAGGCCCAGGTGGTTGCTGTAGGTGAGCATCTTCTCGAAGGTCAGCCGGGCCTCTTCGAGCCGGCCCGAGCGCGCCAGCGCGTCGACGTACCAGAACGAGCAGATGGTGAACGTGCCCTCGGAACCCCGCAGACCGTCCGGCGAGGCCTCGGGGTCGTAGCGGTAGACGAGGCTGTCGGAGACCAGTTCGCTGTCCATCGCGCGCAGCGTCGACTGCCACAGCGGATCGCTGGGCGCGACGAAGCCGACCAGCGGCATGTAGAGCAGGGAGGCGTCGAGCACGTCGGTGTCGTAATGCTGGACGAACGCCTCGCGTTTGGGATGGAAGCCGCGGTCCAGGATCTGTTCGTAGACCGCGTCGCGTTGCTTGGTCCACCGTTCCAGGTCGGCCGGGCGGCCCTTGTCACGGGCGAGGCGTACCGCCCGGTCGAAGGCCACCCAGGACATCAGCCGGCCGTAGGTGAAGTCCTGCCGGCCGCCCCGGGTCTCCCAGATGCCCTCGTCCGGCTGGTCCCAGTTGTCGCACAGCCAGTCGACGAGACCCCGGACGTTGGTCCAGCCGGCGCTGCCGATGGTCAGGCCGTGGCTGTCGGCCAGATACAGCGAGTCCAAGGCCTCGCCGAAGATGTCCAGCTGCAGCTGACCCGCCGCGCCGTTGCCGATGCGTACCGGGCGCGAATCGCGGTAGCCGGACAGGTGGCCGAGGACCTCCTCGTCGAGGTCGGGCGAACCGTCCACCCGATACATGATCTGCAGCGGGTGGCCGTTCTTCGACGCCTTGACCCGGTCGTTCAGCCAGCCCAGGTACTGCTGCGCTTCGTCGGTGAAACCGAGGCCCAGCAAGGCGTACACGGAGAACGAGGCGTCGCGGACCCAGGTGAACCGGTAGTCCCAGTTGCGTTCGCCGCCGATCTGCTCCGGCAGCCCGGCCGTGGGCGCTGCGACGAGTGCGCCGGTCGGGGCGTACGTCATGAGTTTGAGCGTCATCGCCGACCGCTCGACCATCTCGCGCCATCGGCCGCGGTACTGCGAGCGGCCGATCCAGGTCCGCCAGAAGTCCCGGGTCTGCTCGAAGAGGGCCACCATCTCCTCCGGCGGGACGACGCGGGGCGGCCCGTCCGGCATCGTCTCGAGGATCATGCCGCCGACGTCGCCCGCGACCAGGTCGGCGAAGGCGGTCAGGCCGTGCTCCGTGCGTTGCAGGTCCCCTGGCTTGATCAGGACGCGATCCTTGCGCGAAGGGTTGATGTTGACCGTCATCCCCGCGCCCCGGAACACCGCGCCGTCCGGGCTGAAGTCGACCTCGGTCCGGGCGCGGCCGTAGTCGAACCGCGGTTCGCAGTCGAACCGGAAACGCATCTTGCCCCGGACGACGCTGATCATCCGGACCAGCCGGTGCTTGTCGGTCGCGATCTTCCCGTGGCCCTCGGCGATCGGCATGAAGTCCATGACCTCGCCGACGCCGGCTTCGCTGAGGAAGCGCGTGATGAGGATCGGCGTACCGGGCAGGTAGAGCTGCCGGGTCACGTACTCGACGCCCTCCGGCGCCACGCGCAGGTGCCCGCCGCGTTCGGGGTCCAGGAGGGCGGCGAACATGCTCGGCCCGTCGAACCGCGGCGCGCAGAACCAGTCGACCGTTCCGTTGGTGTCGATCAACGCGGCGGTCTGCAGATCGCCGATCAGGCCGTGCTCATGGATGGCCGGGCCCTGGGCGGCGCCGATGGGCATCGTCATGTGTTCAGCATTGCCCGGCGACCGCGGCCCTGTTCGGCGAATCGGCGAAGCGGGGGCAGACTGGCCCAGGTCGGTGCGAAGAAGGGGAGTGATCATGACGGCGTCCTCGCCCACGGTGGGTGAACTGCTGCGGCACTGGCGGTCCCACCGCCGGCTCAGCCAGCTCGACCTCGCCGGGCTCGCCGAGGTCTCCGCCCGGCACCTCAGCTTCCTCGAGACCGGCCGGGCCAGGCCGAGCCGGCCGATGCTGCTGCGCCTCGCGGAGAACCTCGACGTGCCGCTGCGGGAGCGCAACCGGCTGCTGCTGGCCGGCGGGTACGCCCCGGCGTACACGGAGAGCGAGGTGACCTCGCCCCGGATGGCCGGGGTGTGGCAGGCGGTACGCCAGGTGCTGACCGGCCACGAGCCGTATCCGGCGGTGGTGACCGACCGGTTCTGGCGCATGCTCGACGCCAACGCCGCGATCGACCTCATGACCGCGGTGGTGGCCCCGTGGCTGCTCGAACCGCCGGCCAACATCCTGCGCGCCGGGCTGCACCCGGACGGGCTGGCCCCGCACATCGTCAACTTCGGCGAATGGCGGGCGCACCTGCTCACCCGGCTGCGGCGGCAGGCGGCCGTCGCGGGCGACCCCGAACTGCTGGAGCTGTACGAGGAGCTGAAGGCGTACCCGTGCGACGATCCGGAGCCGGAGGTGGAGTCGCCCGGGTCGGGCGACGTGGTGACGCCGCTGCGACTGCGTACGCCGCTCGGCGAGCTGACGTTCTTCAGCACGATCGCCACCTTCGGCATCCCGGCCGACGTGACCGTGGCCGAACTGGCGATCGAGTCCTTCTTCCCGGCCGATCCGTTCACCGCCGACGTCCTGCGGGCGCGGCAAGCCGAGCGGTGAAGCGTGCCGGATCGATGAGACACGCGCGATAAGGGCACGACAAGCCGGGCGGAGGACGGCTAGCTTCACGTCATGGCGGAAGTCTGGCTGGCATACACGAAGTACGACGGTTCCCTGCACTGGCATCAGATGGCGCGCCGCCTCGGCGAGGACGAGCACGGCATCTGGCTCGGCGCGACCAAGGGGAGCGTGGTGCGCAAGGGACATGACGACCTGGTGACCGAGGCGGAGTGGGCGCACGTGCTCCTGATCCCGCACAACGCCTGGTGGACGGCGGCGTTCTACGCGCAGGGAGCGCGCAACGAGATCTACTGCGACATCGCCACCCCGGCGGTGTGGCCGCACGCCCGCGAGGTGACCATGGTCGACCTCGACCTGGACGTGCTCCGCATGAGGGACGGGCGAGTGCTGCTCGACGACGCGGACGAGTTCGCCGAGCACCAGGTGAAGTACGCCTACCCCGCGGACGTGATCGCGAACGCGTCGGCTGCCGCCGAGTGGCTGATGCGTGCGGTCGCCGAACGGCGTGGCCCGTTCGGCGGCGCCCACCTGCCGTATCTCGAGCTAGTCAGCGACTAGCTCGACCTCGTAGCCGTCCACATTCTCCAGATACGCCGCGTAGTGCTCCGGGCCGCCCGCGTACGGGTGGCGGTCGGCGAACATCAGCGACCAGCCGTGTTCGGGCGCGGCCGCGACGAGCCGATCGACACGGTCGCGCCCGACCACGGTGAAGGCCAGGTGGTTCAGGCCGGGCCGGAGCCGATCGTGCTCACCGGCGGCCAGCGCCGGACTCTGCTCCACCACGAGGTACGTCGGGCCGAGCCGCCAGCTGCGGCCGCCCGGCCAGTCCTGGAACTGCTCGTAGCCCAGCTCGGTCAGCAGCCAGCCCCAGCCGGCGACCGCCCGCTCGAGGTCGGGCACCCAGAGTTCGATGTGGTGCAGTGTCCCGGTCGCGATCTTCACGGGAGCCAGCCTAGAGGGCCGGTCCCCGCTTACGGAGGTCGTCCACCGCCGTCATGGCGTCGCGCAGTTCGGCGAGCCACTGGTCGGCGTGCTGGCCGACGAGGCGTACGCACCAGGCCAGCGCCTCCGACCGGGAGCGGGCCACCCCGGCGTCCACGAGCGTGTCGAGGACCTGGCGGTCGGGCTGGCGCAGCCGGGTCATCACCGGCGCCGACAGGGTGGTGAACAGTTCACGGGTGCCGCCGCAGACCACGCCCCAGGCGGCCTTGCGCTGGTACTTGTGCTCGATCTGCCGGGCGAACCGGATCCGCCGCTCGCGGGTCTCCTCCCGGTACGCGGCGATGCGGCCGCGCTCGGCGGCGGCCCGGTCGGCCTCGGACGCGTCCGCCGCGTGGGCGGGCTCGGCCAGGGTGCCGACGATGAGGATCTCGTCGCGGTCGATGACGATCTCCGCCGGTCCGGTGAACCAGTCGTCCGGCAGCAGGCCGGTGATCCAGGCCGGGGCGTCGTCGGCCGGCGGTGGTTGTTCGGCGCGACTCACTACTCGAATCATGCTTACATGATTACACCGTTGCGCGGCATACGTCGACGGACCGGCGTACGCCGACGGCGAACGGCGGCATCGTCTCGGGTCGGCTAGCAGGTTTCCGGCGGGCGCTGAACAGCTGACGTTGGTGGCCGCTTTGGCGCGGATGTCGCCTGTACAGGGCTGTGGAAGCACCTGCTGTGGACGTTAGCGTTACGGCCTCGTTTCGCAGCGTTAATCCGCAGGAGCAGGTATGCCGGACTTCAGATTCAACCCACCACCTGGGTGGCCTGTACCGCCGGTCGGATGGACGCCGCCGCCAGGCTGGCAGCCCGATCCGACCTTGCCGGCGGCGCCTCCGGGGTGGCAATGGTGGATCGACGCGAGGCAGTCGCAGCGAGCGCCAGAAGTCCCATCCCTGCCCGAAATTCCAGCCCATACGAGTCAGGCGATCGCGCCTCCAACAAATGAGGCGCGGGTGAATGGTGCGGCGCCAGCGCCGTCGCTAAATGGCCTACTGCCTTCGACTGGCTCCGCTGGCTTGTTCGGTCGAGGCAAGAAGCACCTGGAGGACGAGAACGCCCAGCTTCGCGATCAGATTCATCGCCTCCTAGGCCTGGATGCGACGGCGTTGGCTAATGAGGCAGCTGAGTTGCGAGGGGCCGTCACTCTTCTGCGGCAGGAGGCCGTCACACTCCGCTCGCAAGTCGACCAGATCCGGGCGGACCTCGTCCGTACGTCGAACGAGGCCGAGCTGCAGGAGGTGGGGATCTATACATATCAGCATCCGTTGGCGGACGCAGTGGCGTATAAGGCGCGCCTCGCTTCGCTGTCGGATCAGATCAAGACCTGGGCACGGGGGGATCAGGCAGTCGAGGCGGCCACTGGGTGGACGGTCAACGGTTCGCTGGCCGAGGGCAAGCGGATGGTCAAGGAGTATTCGAAGCTGATGCTTCGTGCGTACAACGCCGAGGCGGACAACTGCGTCGCGCGAGTGCAGCCGCACCGGCTACACACCACGATCGAACGGCTCGCGAAAGTCGCTCAGACCATCGAGAAGCTGGGCAAGACCATGAGCATTCGGATCGCGCCGGCCTATCACATGCTGCGTGTGCAAGAAATTCAACTGACGGCCGACTACCGGTCGAAGTTGGAGGAGGAGAAGGAGCGGGTTCGTGAGGAGCGCGAACGCATGCGTGAGGAGCGACAAGCCGCGCTTGAGTTCGAGCGTGAGCGAGCCAGGCTAGCCAAGGAACAGGCCCATTACCAGTCCGCGCTGGCAAAGCTGGTCGCTAAGGGTGACACCTCGGGCGCGGCGGACGTGGAGGAGAAGCTGCGCGAGATTGACGGTGCCATCGCGAGCGTCGATGCGCGCGAGGCGAACATTCGAGCCGGCTACGTCTACGTGATTTCGAATATCGGCGCGTTCGGACCAGACATGGTCAAGATCGGAATGACTCGTCGGCTTGAACCAGACGATCGCATTCGCGAACTCGGCGATGCGTCTGTGCCGTTCCGGTTCGATACACACGCTGTGATCTTCAGCGAGGATGCGGTGTCGCTGGAGTCGCGGCTCCACGCCGCGCTCGCCACGGAGCGAGTAAACCGAGTCAACCAACGACGCGAGTTCTTTTACGCGACGCCTGCGCGCGTCCGCGAACTACTCACAGACATCGCCGGTCAACACCTTCTTGAGTATCGAGATGTCCCTGACGCGTTGGAGTGGCGGGCCAGCGGCGCGCGTGGCGAGGTCAATATCTCGGAGCACAGCAGCTGATTTGAAGATCACCGGGATCCTAGCGGCGGTCTGGCAGGCAATAATGCGGGGATGAAGATCCCCGAGGAGTATCTGGACTGGCGGGCGAAGGGCGTGTGGCAGCCCGGTCCGCCGGTGACGCTCACCGAGTTCGCCGCGGCCCGGCACAACCTGTTCGGCGGGGCGTTCACCTGGCCGGTGATGGTCGCGCGGCGTACGGCGATCGACCACAACGTGCGGACCCTCGCGGACTACTGCGAGCGGCACGGCGCGCTGTTCGCCCCGCATGGCAAGACGACCATGGCGCCGTCGCTGTTCCAGGCGCAGCTGGACGCGGGCGCGTGGGCGATCACCGTCGCCACGCCGAACCAGGCGCTCGCGTGCGCGGCGCTCGGCGTACCGCGGGTGCTGCTCGCAAACGTGGTCGTCGACCCGACGGCGCTGCGGTGGCTGGGGTCGCAGCAGGACACGGAGATCCTCGTCTACGCCGACTCGGTCGCGACCGTCGAACGGCTGGCCGCCGCGGGTGGCCACTTCCGGGTGCTGCTCGAATGGGGTTACGCGGGCGGGCGTACCGGGTGCCGGACCGACGCCGAGGCGGTCGCCGTCGCACAGGCCGTGCACGACGCGCCGACCCTCGACCTCGTCGGGATCTCGTCGTTCGAAGGACTGCTGGCGACGCCGGAAGCGGCACAGTCCTTTCTGGACAGCCTGGTCTCGGCGACCAAGGCGATCGCCCATCTGCTCCCCGCCGACCCGATCGTGACGGCTGGCGGCAGCGCGTACTTCGACCTGGTCACGGCCACCCTCGGCGGGCAGTGGCTCGACGGGCGGCAGATCAGGCTCGTGCTGCGCAGCGGAGCGTACATCTCCCACGACGACGGGACCTACCGGCACAAGACGCCGTTCCTGCGCGTACCGGGGGAAGGGGCGCTCGACGCCGCCCTGGAGATCTGGGCGCAGGTGCTCGCCACGCCCGAACCCGGGCTCGCGCTCCTCGGCATGGGCAAGCGCGAGGCCCCCTACGACGAGGGCCTGCCGGTCCCGCTGCGGGTCCGCCGCGCCGACGGGCGGGTCGAGCCCGCGGACGGGCTCGAAGTCCTGCGGCTCAACGATCACCATGGGCACCTGCTGGTACGCGATGAAGGCGCGGTCGCCGTCGGCGACCTGGTCTGCCTGGGCATCTCGCACCCGTGCACCGCGTTCGACAAATGGTCGGTGATCCCGGTCGTCGAGGACGACTACACCGTCTCCGAGCTGCTGCGGACGTACTTCTGATGGCGGCAATGTCGATGGCGGCAATGTCGATGGCGGCAATGTTGATGGCGGCGTTGTTGATGGCGGCGTTGTGATGGCGGCCGCAGATCAGGCGGATCAGGCGGATCGGTTCGCCGACGAGCTGCTGGCCGCGTACGCGGTCCTCGATCCGACCAGCGCGGTCGTGGAGGCCGGGGCGAAGGAGCCCGAGCGGCTGACCGACTACAGCCCGGCCGGCCACCAGGCGCGGGCCGACTTCGCGGCGGCGGGGTTGCGGAAGATCGGCGCGCTGTCCGCCGAGTCCGAGTCCGAGTCCGAGTCCGAGCGCGATCGCCGGTTGCTCGACCATCTCGGTGAGCGGCTGGAGTCGCTGATCGAGTTCCACGACAGCGGCGAGGATCTGCGCGAACTGCACGCCGCCGCGACCGGGCCGCTGCAGATGATCCGGCAGTCGGTCGACGCGGCCGTCCCGGCGGGCGACGCCGACGCGGCCGATCGGGAAGCGGGCTGGGCGCTGGTCGCCGAACGGCTCGCCGACGTGCCTCGGGCCCTGGCCGGGTACGCCGAGAGCCTCGCCCTCGCGGCGGACCGGGGCCAGGTCGCCGC
>NZ_JBFBAZ010000024.1:0-84885 GCF_040682475.1 Hamadaea sp. NPDC051192 | reverse complement strand
GGAGTTAACTGTGGTCTCGACGGTGTGTCGTGACTGGAAACTCCATGATCAACGCCCGTGGGGGCGGCGGGGTGGGGAGGGGTGGGGAGGGGTGGGAGGGGGTGGGAGGGGGAGGGGTGGGGGGTTAGAGGAAGCGGACCAGGCGGATGTCGGCCCACACCTCTTTGCCCGGTCCGGACAGGATGGTGCCCCACCGCTCGGCCACCAGGTCGACGATGCCGAGCCCATGGCCGACGTCGGGCTCCTCACCGAGCACCATGTGCGGCAGGTCCCGGGTGGCGTCGCTGACGGCCACCCGCAGAGTGTCCGGTCCCAGCGTGAGCCGCAGCGTACGCGGACTGGCCGCGTGGGCGACGGCGTTGGCGGTCAGCTCCGCGGCGACCAGTTGCACCCGGTTGACCATCCACGGCATCAGCCAGCTCCAGCAGGTCCGCCTGGCGAACCGATGTACGCGAGCCGCCATCGTCGGCGTGGCCCACAAGGTCAGCCGCGCCTCGGGCACGGGTGCGACCGGGAGCAGCCGGATCGGTGCGGCGGGGTCGACCTCGGCGCAGACCGTGGCCCGCACGTGCAGGTGGCGTTGGATCAGCCGGGCCGCGGTGGAGTCCGGCGGGGCCTGAATCAGCAGCGGGATCGGATACTCCAGATCGCAGCAGTACCGCTGCAGCGTCGGCACCGCCACCAGGCCCGTCGCGTCGGCCTCCGTCACGTTCGTCAGGTTGAGGATGATCAACCGGGGCGCGTCGGCCACGCACTTGCGGACCGCCAGCCGCAGCCGGGTCGCGGCGGCAAGCGTCATGGCACCGTGTACGCGCACCTCAGCCACGGTCTGGCCATGGTGGACGATGTCGATCCGAACGCCGGTCATCACATAGCCACTTTCGACTCCAACGGGGAATTTCGCTACCCCGTACCGCGTTCGGCGACACCTGTTCGGACAGACGAAATCCGATCGGGCAGGTGAGGAGGTTTGAGAAGATCAGCTTTGGGTAGCGTGCCTTTGCATGAGGACCCCCAGGAATGCGGCATCGCCCGACGGACGGAGCTCGCCCGGCCCGACGTGTCCACCGGCGAACGACGATTTCGAAGCCGGAGCCCGGATGGCCCGTGCGTGGCTCGGCACTGAGGACGGCCGGCGCTGGCATCAGCGGGCCGCCGACTCGGCCGGTCTGCTGAAGGCGGTCCTGCGGGCGCTCTCCACCCGGCACGGCCGCGACTACCTGCGGGGCTTCGCTGTCGCGGCGACCAGTCCGGGGCATCCGACGATGCCGGTCCGGTCGGCCACGACCAATGGCTCGGCCAACAGTTCGGCGACCGGCTCGGCCAATGGTGCGGCGACCGGCTCGGCCAATGGTGCGGCGACCGGCTCGGCCAATGGTGCGGCGACCGGCTCGGCCAACGGTTCGGCGACCGGCTCTGCCAACGGTGCGGCGACCGGCTCGGCCAACGGTGCGGCGACCGGCTCGGCCAACGGTGTGGCTACCGGCGCGAAGCGGTCCGAGCGCCTGACGGTCGGCCTGAGTGAGGACGAGGACCTGGCGCTCAAGCAGTTCGGCATGTCCGACGGCGTCGCCGCCGCCGCGCGGGTCCGGGCGATGCTGCTCGTCTACCGCACCGACCCCGACTACCGGCGCCGGGTGGACGAAGTCATCCACGCACCCGTCTGAGGCGCGCCGGTCAGCTATGTGCGCCGGTCCAAGCCGGTCGTCCGGTCATCCATCCGCCGGTCCACGGCCGGGTAGCCGGGGTAAGGCCGGGTGCCGGTAGGGCGACGGGTTCAGGTCGAAGCGCCTCGCCCAGCCGGCGGCTGCGCGGGGAGTGGGGAGTCGTCGGCGTCGATGAATTGCAGCAGGCTCAGCACGGTCGCGACGATGCCCTGGGCGCCGACCACGCGCATCGGCTGCCCGGCGGCCTCGGCCGCGAGCTGCGCGGTCATCAGGCCGCGTACGCCGGCCGCGTCGATGAAGGTGAGCTGGGAGACGTCCACGACGAGGTGGCCGCCGCCCCGGCTGATCGCGCCGAGCAGCGCCTGCCTCGCCCGGCCGCCGGCCGGCAGATCCAGCTCGCCCCGGAGGAACACGGTGACTTCGCCGTCCGGCTCAGTGACTGACCACGCCTCGAAATCGCTTGGCGTCACTATCCGCCTCCATCGTCCCAGCCTCCGTTGTCGGTCCCCGACGCCCTCGATGTCCGATTTCCAGGAGTTCCGCCGAATCCGGGAGACGCGGCGATCGGCCAGCTCCGTTACCCCGGTCCGCGATCGACGAATCGTCCCCGCGGATACCGGTGTCGGAAATCGCGAAACCGGTCGGCCAAGCTCTAGAGTCAAGAGTGTGACGCATCGCGACGTGGTGGTCGTCGGGGCGTCGGCCGGTGGTGTCGAGGCCTTGCGGGCGATGGTCGCCGGTCTGCCCGCCGACCTGCCGGCCGCGGTCCTTGTCGTCCTGCACGTCCCCCGGTCGGCGCCGAGCGCGCTGGCCGCCATCCTCGACCGGGCGAGCAGCCTGACCGTGCGGCCCGCCGTGGACGGCGAGACGCTGCGGCGCGGGCGCGTCTACGTCGCGGTCGTCGACCGCCACCTGCTCATCCTGGACAATCGCATCCGGCTCTCCCGTGGTCCGGCAGAGAACGGCCACCGGCCCGCGATCGACCCGCTCTTCCGGTCCGCGGTGCGAAGTTTCGGTCCGCGAGTCATCGGCGTGGTTCTTTCCGGTACGCGAGATGACGGCGCCGCGGGGCTGGCTTTCGTCGCTCAGGTCGGCGGGGTCACCGTCGTGCAGGATCCGGCCGACGCCGCGTACCCGGCGATGCCAGAGGCGGCGATGAGCGCCTGCGACGTGGACCATGTGGTTCCGGCCGCCGAGATCGGCCCGTTGCTGGGTGAGCTGGCCCGCCAATCGGCCCCGTCGTTCGTCCCGGGCCAGGACTCGCCGCGGGAGAGGGAGCCGGTCGAGTCGCGTCGCGAGCCGGCGGGGGACGGCGACCTGGGTACGCCGGCCGGCTACGGCTGCCCTGCGTGCGGGGGCGCCCTCTTCGAGGTCAGCAGCGAGTCGGTGCCGCGCTTCCGGTGCCGTGTCGGCCATGGCTGGTCGCCGGACAGCCTGCTGGAGGAGCAGTCGGCGGCGTTGGAGAGCGCACTGTGGATGGCACTGCGGGCGCTGTCGGAGAAGGCCTCGCTGAGCCGGCAACTGGCCGAGGCGATGCGCCGCCGCACCGGGCGTCCTGGCCTCGACCGGCTCGAGACGACGGCCCGTGACTCCGACGTGGCCGCCGAGATGATCAGGAGCTTGATCGAGGAGATCGGCTCCACCACCGCCGGGTTGCCGGTCCAGTTGACTGAGTGAGCGATACGCGCGGTTGGGGTATGGGGCGTGCCTCATGAAGTACCGTATTCGGGCGAGATGCGCGTGCGTGAAGGGCGTGGGCGATGATGAACCAGACGGATCCGCGCTTCGAGGCGTTGCTGACCTACCTGAAGGACGCGCGCGGCTTCGACTTCACCGGCTACAAGCGATCCAGCCTGATGCGGCGGGTCGACCGGCGGATGGCGCAGATCGATCTCGAGGACTACGGCGAGTACCAGGATTATCTGGAGTTGCATCCGGACGAGTTCACCGCTCTGTTCAACACGATATTGATCAACGTCACCGGTTTCTTCCGCGACGCCGACTCGTGGGACTTCCTGCGTAACGAGGTCGTCCGGCCGCTGTTGCTGACCAAGCCCGCCGACTCGCCGGTCCGGGTCTGGAGCGCGGGCTGCGCGTCCGGTGAGGAGGCCTACACGCTGGCGATCATGCTCGCCGAGGTGCTGGGCCCGGACGAGTTCCGCCAGCGGGTCAAGATCTACGCGACCGATGTGGACGAGGAGGGCCTGGCCCAGGCGCGTCAGGCCAGCTATTCCGACAAGGATGTCGGCAGCATGCCGCCCCAGTTGGTCGAGCGCTATTTCGAGGTGGCCGGCGGGCGGCATATCTTCCGCAAGGATCTGCGCCGATCGGTGATCTTCGGGCGCAACGACCTGATCCAGGACGCCCCGATCTCCCGGATCGATCTGCTGGTCTGCCGGAACACCCTGATGTACTTCAACGCCGAGACCCAGGCGCGCATCCTGTCCCGATTCCATTTCGCGCTCGGCGAGGGCGGGGTGCTGTTCCTCGGCAAGGCCGAGATGTTGCTGAGCCACACGAGCCTCTTCGCACCCATCGACTTGAAGCGCCGGGTCTTCCGCAAGGTGCCGCGGTTCATGCAGACCAACGGCGCGGTGCCGATCGACGTCCCGCACCCCCCGCCGCGTACCGAGGTCGGCCCGATCGATCAGCTGCGCAACGAGGCGTTTCAGGCGAGCCCGGTGGCGCAGATCGTGGTCACCGCGGACGGACTGGTGGCGCTGGCGAACAGACAGGCCGAGGCGTTGTTCGGGGTGACCAGCCGCGACATCGGCCGGCCGTTCCGGGACCTCGACGTCTCCTACCGGCCGCTGGAGCTGCGGCGGTTCATCGAGCAGACACAGGTGGAGCGTCGGATGACGCGAGCGGGCGACGTCGAGTACCTGCGCAGTCCCGGCGATTCGGTGCACCTGGAAGTCCAGCTTCATCCGCTCGTCGACGCCGACGGCGGGCTGCTCGGCACCACGCTGGTCTTCCACGATGTGACCGGCGCCCGGCGCTTGCAGGAAGACCTCGAACACGCCAACCGGCAGCTGGAGACGGCGTACGAGGAGTTGCAGTCGACGAACGAGGAGCTGGAGACCACCAACGAGGAGCTCCAGTCCACGGTGGAGGAGCTGGAGACGACCAACGAGGAGCTCCAGTCCACCAACGAGGAACTGGAGACGATGAACGAGGAGCTCCAGTCCACCAACGACGAGCTGCAGAGCATCAACGACCAGCTCCGCTCCAGCACGAACGAGCTGGACGAGGCCAACCTTTTCCTGGAGGCCGTGCTGACCAGCCTCCGGGCCGGGGTCACTGTGCTCAGCCGCGACCTGGTGGTGCAGGTCTGGAACCGGCGCGCCGAGGATCTGTGGGGCCTGCGCCAGGAGGAGGCGATCGGCGAACACTTCCTCAACCTCGACATCGGGCTGCCCGTCGAACAACTCCGCCCGGCGATCCGCAAGGTCCTCAGCGGCGAGACGCAGCCGCAGGAGACTCAGCTGCCCGCGGTCAACCGGCGTGGCCGGCAGATCGAGGTACGCGTCGTCTGCACCCCGCTGGTGTCCAGCTCGGCGGAGGTGACCGGAGTCATCCTCGTGATGGAGTCCGACCACCTCACCGGCGGTTAGCCCGCCGGGCGTACGCGCAGGGCGGCCCACCGGGTGGTGGCCTCGGTCCCGACGGTGGTGCCGTAGGCGCTCGACAGCAGCGCCACGAGCAGGATGTCGCGTCCGCCGATCCGGTGGTCGCCACGCACCTGAAGATGAAGTTGCGCGCCGCGATGAGTGAGGATCAGGTGCAGCCCGGTCTGGGTCTGGAGGGCGTCGGCGACCAGTTCCGCCACGACGAGCTGGGCGGTGTCGGCGATCTGTGCGATGGCCCAGCGCCGGCAGCAGTCCCGGACAGTCGATCGCGCGTCGCGGATCGCGTCGTCGTCGGCCGGGAGCCACCGGTACGCCCGATGGGTGGCTGCCGTTTTGGCGTCGGCTGTCGCCAACGCCGCCGCCCGGCTGGAGTGCAGCGCGACGCGCCAGCTGATGGCTTCCAGAATCCGGCGGCCGATTTTGGTCTGCGGGCTGGCGTAGCAGTCGAGGCGGGCGCCGCAGTCGCGCATCGCGCGTTTGTCGAGAGTCGGCAGGATCGCCAGGTGGTGAGGGTCGAGCACCTCGACGTCGTCCAGACTGAGCAGGAGAACCCGGGGCTGTTCCGGCAGGATCTTCAGCAGTGATCGGCGTAGTGATGCGGTACCGGCGAGATCGAGCAGTCCCTTGGGCCGGAGGTCGTACACACCGGTCCTGAGGTCTTGCTGAGTCACCGTCGTCAGGCTCGTGCCATCACCCGATCCGGCCGATCCGCCCGTGGGCGGCGGGGGTATGAACCGAGCGCCGTACCCACGATCGAGCCGAGTCAAACATCGCGAATCCCACCGGATTCGCACCGATCACACCAGGCTGGCCATGGCGTTCGGTCGCACCTGGACGGATCGGTAGACCGCCTCGGCCTGTTCGGCGATCCGCGTCCACGGATACCCCTCGCGTACGCGCCGCAAACCGTCCGCCGCGTACGCGTACCGCAGTGGTTCGTCGTCGAGCAGCTGCCGGATCGCGCCCGCCAGCCGGGGCACGTTGCCGGGTTCGACGAGCAGCCCGGACGCGCCGTGGACCACCGAGTCGGTCAACCCGCCGACGGCGTACGCGACGACCGGGGTGCCGCAGGCCATCGCCTCCAGCGGAGTCATTCCGAACGGCTCGTACGCCGGAGCGCAGACGACGACGTCGACGGCCTGGTACAGCGTCGGCATCCGCCAGCGGTCCACCGCGCCGAGCAGCCGCAGCCGGTCGCCGACGCCCGCCTCGATCGCCGCCTCCACCAACCGCCGAGCCTCCGGGTCGCGGCCGAGATGTCCCTGCGCCGGACCGCCGGCGATGAGGAGCTCGGCGTCGGGCACCGTCCGCAGCGCGCGGATGATGTCGGCGTACCCCTTGCGGGGCACCAGCCGCCCGACGCTCAGCAGCCGGGCGTGCCGCCCGTCCGCCCGCGCCGCCGGTTCGCCGTCGGCCGGACGGAAGTGCTCGGTGTCCACACCCGACGGGACGACGGCGATCCGCTTCCGGCGTACGCCGACGCGCCGGAGTTCCGCGACCTCGTCGGCGCTCTGCGCGATGACCCGGTCGGCGCTGGTGGCGACCATGGTCTCCAAGCCGATGCGGTCCGCCGGGCTGGTGTCGGCGGCGCCCTGCATGCGGCGCTTGACCGTGCCGAGCGCGTGGAACGTGGCCACCAGCGGAATCGGCTCGCCCAGGCGTACCTTCGCGGCCTCCAGCGCGGCGACGCCGCTCATCCAGAAGTGCGCGTGCACGACGTCCGGGGCGTCGATGGACCATCGCTCGGCGAGTCGGCGGCCGAACTCGCCCATGAACGGCAGCAGGCCGTCTCTCGGAATGCGTTCGGCGGGGCCGGCGGGGACGTGCACCACCCGGAAGCCGCCCGGCGCGGTCATGGTCTCCGGCAGGTGGGGACCGTCGCGTCGGGTGTAGACCGTGACCTCGTGGCCGCGCCGCCCCAGCGCGGTGGCCAGCGCCTCGACGTGGACGTTCTGGCCGCCGGCGTCCACGCCGCCGGGCGGGGCCATCGGGTTGGCGTGTTCGGAGATCAACGCCAGGCGGAGCGGTGTGGTCATGCCTGAGCGGCTACCCGGGGAAATACCACCTCAAACTACTTATTTCGTTCGCTCGTGGAGAGGCCGCCGATCATCAGGCCGAGGGTGAAGCGGAACCGGTCGTCGACCGTTCCGGCGGTCAGCTCGGCGGCGTACCGCTTGGTCTGCGGGAAGGAGTCCGGCAGGTCGGCGAACCGGCGCAGCAGCTCGTCCCGCCCGACGACCCAGTTGTCGTCACTGCGGCTCACCCGCCGGTCGACCAGCGAGACCTCCAGGCTGTACGCGTTGACGTAGAGCAGCAGCGCGTCGATCGCCCAGGCGGCCGTCTGCGGCTCGACCCCGCCCGCGAGCAGGATGGCCAGCATGCCCTCGGCGACCCGCAGCGTCTCCAGGTTGGACGGCGCGGCGGCGAACGCGGCTCGGGAGATGCCCGGATACCGCAGGTATCGGTCCCGCAGCTGGGTGCAGACGCCGATGATCTGCTCGCGCCAGGCGGCGGGGTCCGGCTCCGGCAGGCGGATCTCCGCGCACAGCCGCCCGATGAGCAGCTCGTCCAGATCCTCTTTGTTGACCACGTGGGCGTACAGCGACGAAGGTCCCGTCTCCAGGGCGGTGGCGAGCCGACGCATCGTCAGCGCCTCGTAGCCCTCCTGGGCCACGATGCCGAACGCGGTGTCGACGAGGGTTTCGACTGTGATGGGCGCTTTCCGGCCGCCGGACGGTCCGCGCCGGGCCTTGGGCGTACTCGACTCGGCGCCGAGCTGATGCCGCGCCGCGCGCCGTTCCTGCGGAGTCGGTGACATAGGGAGAGCTTAGCGGACTGGCGAACGGTGTTCGACAACACTAGGAACACCGTTCGCATGAATACGAACAGTGTTCTAGACTGGCGGCATGAACCGCTCACCTCGATCCCTCCGGGAGGCCTGGGTCGCCCTGGCCGGGCTGTCCGCGGTCTTCCTCTTCGAGATGCTCGACAACTCGATCTTGACTGTCGCGCTGCCCACGATCGGCCGCGACCTGCACGCCTCCACAACCGCCGTGCAGTGGGTCACCGGCGCGTACGCCGTCGTGTTCGGCGGACTGATGCTGGCCTTCGGCGCGATCGCCGACCGGTTCGGCCGCCGGCGCGTCATGATCGCCGGGCTGACCCTGCTCGCCGTGGCGAGCCTGGCGGCCGCGTTCGTCACCACCGCCGACCAACTGATCGCCGTACGCGTCGCGACCGGGATCGCGGCCGCGATGACCACCCCGGGGTCGATGGCGCTGGCCTTCCGGCTGTTCGACGAAGACCGCCTCCGCGTCAGCGCCACCACGCTGATCTCGACCGTCGGCCTGGCCGGGCTGGCGATCGGGCCGACCGTGGGCGGTCTGGTGCTCGCGGTCGCGCCGTGGCAGGTGCTGCTGCTGGTGAACGTGCCGATCGCCGCGCTCGCGATCCTCGGCGTACGGTTCGGCATCGCGCCGGACGACCCGGCCGACCGGCACCGCGATCCGATCGACGTCCAGGGCGCGGCGTTGGGCACCGCGACCATCGTGTTCGCGCTCGTCGCGCCGACACTGTTCGTCGACGAGGGCGCCGGATCGTGGGTCCCCTGGGCGGTCACCGTCGCGGCCGTCACCGGCGCGGTCCTCTTCCTCCGCCGTGAGCGTACGGCGCGTCACCCGCTGCTCGACCTGGCACTGCTGGCCAATCCGCTCGTCTCCAGCGGCCTGGCGTTCAAGGCCGCCGCCGGGCTCGCGACGGCGGGCCTGACCTACCTGGTCACCCTGCAACTGCAACTCGACTGGGGCTGGCCGCCCGCGCTCGCCGCCCTCGGCATGCTGCCGCAGGTCGTGGTCCTCCTCGCGGGCAGCGCGTTCGTCAACCCGCTCGTGCGTCGCGTCGGGCTCGAACGGGCCGGCTGGCTCAGCGCCGTCTCCGTGGTCGCCGGCCTCGCCGTCTACTGCCTGCTCGGCCGGACCGGCTACGGCTGGGTCGCGCTCGCCCTCGTGCTCGTCGCAGCGGGGATTCGCGTGGTCGGCGTCGTCGCGGCGGTCAACGTGCTCCGGGGCCTGCCGGAAAGTCGTACGACGATCGGCGTAGCGCTCACCGACACCGCGACCGAGGTCACCTCCGGCGTCGGCATCGCCGTCGTCGGCACCATCCTCGCGGCCTGGTTCACCGGCGACATCGCCTCGTCCGGCTGGAGCCCTCACCAGACCGCCGAGTTCCGCGCGGCCACCACGCTCGCGAGCCTCGCCCTCACCGTGCTGGCGGCGGCTCTCGTCGGCTGGGGATTCACTCGTACGCGCAAAGCAGCGACCGAGCCGGTGACTGAGCCGGTGACCGAGCCGGCCGAGCACCTGATCGCCGAGCGCGCCTGAAACGCCCCGAAGAAGGGACATTTCCCCGTAATCTAGGCTCAGTTTGTCGGGTGTTCCGGGGGGCTTCGACATGAGCATCGATCAGACGACGCTGGACAGCATCGCGTTGCCGGACGAGCTGCGTACGGTGGTGGGGGACTTCTCCTTCATCGACGGCGTGCCGTCGCTGGACAGCGTCTCGTCGCTCTACGACGTCCTGGATCTGCTGCGCGGCGTTGAGGCGTTCCTGGTCGCGATGCCGGGCGCGGCGCTGTCGGCAATGCGCAACGGCGTACGCGGCATCGGGATGACGAGCACGGCGACGGTGGGCATCACGGACCCCCGGGCCAACTCCACGAGCCTCTATCTGACGCCGAACACCGACACCACGTACGCCCACGCGTTCCTCGATCTACACGCCGACGGCCCGGTGGTCATCGAGGCCCCGCCGAAGTCGCTCTGCGTCGTCGACGACTTCTGGTTCCGCTACGTCACCGACATGGGGATCGCGGGCGAGGACAAGGGCGCGGGCGGGAAGTACCTCATCGTGCCGCCGGGCCACGACGAACCGCTGCCGGACGGCTACCTCGTCCGGCCTACGCCGACCTTCACGAACTGGGCGGTGTTCCGGGCGCTGGAAGGCGTACCGGCGATCAAGACGATCAAGATCTATCCGCTCGCCAAGGCGGCCGATCCGCCGCCGACCCGGTTCGTCGACATCACGGACACGCCGCACAACACGGTGCACGCCAACGACTTCACGTTCTACGAAGAAGTCGACGCCATCGTCCAGGAAGAGCCGCTGGACAGCCTGGACCCGGAGCGCCGCGGCATCCTCGCCGCGATCGGCATCGTCAAGGGCCGGCCCTTCGCCCCCGACGACCGGCTGCGCGGCATCCTGGCCAAAGCCGCCCCACTCGGTGCGGCCATCGCCCGCGCGCTCGTCTACCAGCCCCGAGACCCGGACAGCTACTACTACGAGGGCTCCTCGTGGAAGCAGGCCTTCGTGGGCGGCAGTTACGAGTTCCTGCGCGACGGCGCCCGGCTGCTCGACGCGCGAGCACTCTTCCACTACTTCGCGACCGTCATCACCCCGGCGATGGCGGCCGCCTCCGTCGGGGCGGGCTCGCAGTACGCGTACACGGCCGAGGACAGCGACGGCGGCTGGCTCGACGGCGCGAAGGACTACCGGCTGCACCTGCCGCCGGGCGTACCGGCGAAGAACTTCTGGTCGGTCTGCGTCTACGACACCCAGACCCGGTCGCTGTTGCGGACCGATAACCCGTACCCCTCGGTGTCCAGCCTCGACCCGAAGACGGTGACCAATCCGGACGGCAGCGCGGAGGTCTACTTCGGGCCGAACCCACCGTCCGATGGATCGGCCAACTGGATCCAGACCGTCCCGGGCAAAGGCTGGTTCGTGATGCTGCGCCTGTACGGGCCGCTGGAGTCGTGGTTCGACAAGTCCTGGCGCCCCGGCGAGATCGAGCCGGTCGCCGGGAAGCGGTCGTAGCCGTGGGGGAGGTGGTCGGGGACCTGCTGCCGCTCGCGCTCGGCGTCGCGATCAGCCCCATTCCGATCATCGCCGTGATCCTGATGCTGTTCGCCCCGCGAGCCGGTGGCACGAGCTTCGGGTTCCTGCTCGGCTGGCTGCTCGGGATCGTGGTGGCCACCGTGGTGTTCCGGTGGCTCGCGACGGTGTCCGACCTGTACGCCGACAGCGGTGGTTCGACCGGCGTGGCGTGGGTCAAGCTCCTCCTTGGCGTGGTGATGCTGCTGCTCGCCCTGAATCAGTGGCGCTCCCGGCCGGCCCCCGGTACGCAGGCCGAGCTGCCGAAGTGGATGGCCGCGATCGACAAGTTCACCGCGGCCAAGGCGCTCGGCCTCGGCTTCGCGCTGTCGGCGATCAACCCCAAGAACCTGGCGATGTGCGCGGCTGCCGGGGTCGCCATCGGGGCGGCCGCCCTGTCCGGCGGGCAGCAGACCGTCGCCGTCGCCGTCTTCACGATCATCGCGGGCTGCACCGTCGCCGTCCCGGTCCTCGCGTACGCGGTGGCGCGCAGCCGGATGCGAGCGCCGCTCGACCGGCTCAAGGTATGGCTGGAGGCGAACAACGCCACGGTCATGTTCGTCCTGCTGCTGGTCATCGGCGTGGTCCTGGTGGGCAAGGGGATCGCCGGAGCGTTCTGACCCCCGCCAAACCCGGCTGGTCAGGGCTGGTCGGGGACGAAGCGATAGCCTAGGCCCGGATCGGTACGCAGATAGCGTGGCCGGCTCGGGTCCGGTTCCAGCTTCCGGCGCAGGTTGGCCATGTGTACGCGCAGGTAGTTCGTCTCGGTGTTGTAGCGCGGTCCCCAGACCTCCTGCAGCAGCTGCTGATGAGTGATCAGGCGGTCGGGGTTGCGGAGCAGCATCTCCAGCAGATGCCATTCGGTGGGCGTCAGCCGGACCTCGGCCCCGTCCGCGTCAGTGGCGCGTTTGGCGGCCAGGTCGACGGAGAACGCGGTCGTCGTCACGACGGCAGGGGACTCCGTCGGCGTCGTACGCCGCATCGCCGCCCGGATGCGGGCGAGCAGCTCGCCCATGCCGAACGGCTTGGTGACGTAGTCGTCGGCCCCGGCGTCCAGCGCGTTGATCTTCGACTGCTCGGTGAGCCGGGCCGACAGCACCAGGATCGGCACGCTCGACCAGCCCCGGATCGCCTCCACGACGGCGACCCCGTCCAGGTCGGGCAGGCCGAGGTCCACGATCACCAGGTCGGGCGGATTCTGCTGGGCGGCGGCCAGCCCGGTCGCGCCGTCCGGGGCGACCACGACCTCGTAGCCCCGGGCGGACAAGGCGATGCGCAACGCCCGCAGCAGTTGACGGTCGTCGTCGACGACCAGCACCCGAGTCACGAGTCGATTCCATCATCGACGCCGCGGGTGCGGGCGAGCGGCAGGCCGACGGTCACCGTGAGACCGCCGCCCGGAGTGTCCGAGAAGGACAGGGTGCCGCCCATCGCCTCGGTGAAACCGCGGGCGATCGCCAGGCCGAGGCCGAGCCCGCCGGTGGTGGTGCGATCGTCGAGCCGCTGGAACGGCGCGGACAGCCGATCGCGGTCGGCCTCGGGAATGCCCGGCCCGTGGTCGACCACCCGAAGGTCGAGCGTCCGCTCGGTCGCGTTGGCGGTGACCAGGATCGGCGTACCGGGTGGGCAGTGGTGCACGGCGTTGACGACGAGGTTGGCGACGACGCGTTCGAGCAGACCGGGATCGGCGTACGCCAACGGCAGGGCGTCGGAGACGTTGACGGTCACTGCGGCCTGCGGCTCGGGTTGGTGCAACATGGCGGACGCCACCACCTCGTCGACGGCGGTCGGCCGGGCGTCGACGCTGAGCGCACCCGCCTGAAGACGGCTCATCGCGAGGAGGTTCTCGACGAGGTCGGCCATCCGGTCGGCGGACTCCTCGATCGTCTCCAGCAGCTCGGCCTGCTCTCCGGGGCCGAGCCGCAACTCCGGATCACGCAGGCTCGACACGCCCGCCTTGATCCCGGCCAACGGCGTACGCAGATCGTGGCCGACCGCCGCGAGCAGCGCCGACCGCAGCCGGTCGATCGCGGCCAGTTCCCGGGCCTGGGCGGCCTGTTCGGCCAGGCGTTCGGCCTGCAGCACCCGGGCCGACGCGGCGGCGATGCGGACGAGGAACCGGGGATCGGGGGCGAAGATCTCGGGTCCCTCGACGACGAGCTTCAGCCCGGGTCCGGCGGGCACGGTCAGCACCGGCTGCCCGGTCAGGCCCCGGCCAGACCGCGCCACGACGTGATCGATACCGGCCGGATCGGTCTCCACGAGAGCGGCGGCATCCATGCGCAGCGTCTGGCGTACCCGAAGAAGAAGGGAGTCCGTGGATCCGGCGGCGACCGGCTCCGCACTGATCCGCGCGAGCAGGGCGGCCTCGACCCCGGTGCGCGCGGCTTCCGCGCGCTGCCGGGCGGCGAGATCCATCGCGACGCTGACGGTGATCGCGACCGCGACCGACACGACCAGGGTGATCACGTTGTCGCCGCTGGCCACCCGGAAGGTGTGGTAGGGCGGCACGAAGAAGAAGTTGATCAGTAGATTCGCCGCCACCGCCGCCGCGAGCGAGACGGCCAGCCCGCCCACGATGGCCGTCACCACGACCACCACCAGATAGAGCAGGATCACGCCGGCCAGCGAGACGTGGTCGCGCATCGGCAGCAGGATCGCCGTCAGCGCGGTCAGGCAGACGAGGGCGACCAGCGCGCCCGTCCGGACTCGCCGCCGGGCCTGGTCGGCGGGCGGTGGTCCAGGCTGCGCGTCGCTCATCTCCGCCAAGTTAGCTCGTGTGCCCGGCCGGAGTAGGCAGCTCGGCCGGGATCGGCGTCGGCGCGCCGGTCGAGTCGAGCTGCCAGGGCACGCTGGTCACCATCACCCCGCGCTTGTAGAGCAGCCGGGCCTTGAGCCGCAGGGCGGACTGGTTGTGCAGCAGATGCTCCCACCAGCGGTCGACCACGTATTCGGGGATGTAGATCGAGATCAGATCCTGCGGATGCTCCGCGTGCAGCCGTGCGACGAAGGTCAGCACCGAGCCGGTGATGTCGCGGTAGGGGGAGTCCACGATGGTCAGCGGCACCGGGATGTCGTGGGCCTCCCA
Organism: Hamadaea sp. NPDC051192; assembly: GCF_040682475.1. Taxonomy (NCBI): domain Bacteria; kingdom Bacillati; phylum Actinomycetota; class Actinomycetes; order Micromonosporales; family Micromonosporaceae; genus Hamadaea; species Hamadaea sp. NPDC051192. Next base: position 70,573 of record NZ_JBFBAZ010000024.1, on the reverse strand, counting down.
TTCGGCCTGCAACTGGCGTACCTCGTCGGGGGTGATCGCCACCGTCAGCGCGGTCAGTGTGTCCGGCCGGGTCGCGCGGGCGAAACCCAGCGCGCGGATCGTCGGCCGGTGCAGCCGCGAGACCAGCACCACCGCGTGGATGCGCGGCGGCAGCAGCATGCCGCCCGGTTCGGGCGTCAGCTCCGTCGCCACCCGGTCGTAATGCCGGCGGATCGCCCGCATCATCGTGAACAGCACCGGGATCGCGATGACCACGAGGTACGCGCCATGCGTGAACTTGGTGACGGTGACGATGATCAGCACCAACCCGGTGAAGCAGGCGCCGACCGCGTTGATCGCCTTCGACCGGTGCATCCGCCGTCGCTGTCCCGGATCGCGTTCGACCCGCAGCAGCTTGTTCCAGTGCCGGACCATCCCGGTCTGCGACAGGGTGAACGAGGTGAACACACCGAGGATGTAGAGCTGGATCAGGCTCGTGACCGACCCCTTGTACGCGTAGATCAGCGCCCCGGCGACGACGGCCAGCAGGATGATCCCGTTCGAGTACGCCAGCCGGTCGCCGCGGGTGTGCAACTGACGCGGCAGATACCGGTGTTCGGCGAGGATCGAGCCCAGCAGCGGGAAGCCGTTGAACGCGGTGTTCGCCGCGAGGATCAGGATCAACGCGGTCGCGGCCTGGATGTAGTAGAAGCCGATCGAGCCGGACCCGCCGAAGATCGCCGAGGCGAGCTGGGCGATCACCGTACGCTGTGCCGAGTTGGCGCAGTTGCCCGGATATCCGACCAGGTCACAGGTGTTCTCGACGTAGTGCACCTTCGAGATCATCGCCAGCGCCGTGATACCGCCGAACATGACGATCGACAGCAGGCCCATGGCGGCCATCGTCCGGGCCGCGTTGTCGCCCTTGGGCGGCTTGAACGCCGGTACGCCGTTGGAGATCGCCTCGGCGCCGGTCAGCGCGGTGCAGCCGGACGAGAAGGCACGCAACGCCAGGAACAGCAGCGCCAGCCCGGACAACCCGGTGTGCCCCGGTTCGGGCACCACCCCGAACGCCGCGCTCTCGGCCACCGGTGCGTCTCCGAAGGCGACGCGTACGGCACCGGTCACGATCATGATCAGGACGCCGGCGACGAACATGTAGGTCGGCACGGCGAAGATCCGGCCGGACTCCTTGACCCCGCGCAGGTTCAACGCCATGAGCACGGCGACGAAGCCGAGATTGACCGGCACCCGCCACGGGTTCAGCTCCGGGAACGCCGAGATGATGTTGTCCACGCCCGCCGCCACCGACACGGCCACGGTCATCACGTAGTCGACGAGCAGCGCGGCGGCCACGACGAGACCGGCCGACGGGCCGAGGTTGCTGCTCGCCACCTCATACGAGCCGCCGCCACTGGGGTACGCCCGCACCACCTGCCGATACGACAGCACGACGACGGCCAGCAGCACGATGACACCCAGCCCCACCCACGGCGCCAGATACAGGTACGCCAATCCGCCTAGCGTCAGGACCAGCAGGATCTCCTGCGTGGCGTACGCGACGGAGGAGAGGGGGTCGCTGGCGAAGACCGGCAGCGCGATCCGCTTGGAGAGCAGCTGCTCGCCGAGCCGGTCGCTGCGGAGGGGCCGGCCCACGACCAGGCGCTTGAACACCTCGAACACGCTTCCAGTCAAGGCTGTCCGGAGTGCGGGAGCGGCGATCTTGACGCGTTCTTAACGGCAACGCGGCCGATCTTGATACGGCGTTAGCGCTATGCCGCGCGCCTCCATGATCAGGGGAACTTTTGCGGCGTTATAGCACCACAAAAGTGACCCTGATCATGGGGCGCGCGCCGGAGTCGCCGTCCGCTGTCAACGAAACGTCAAGAAACCAGCGGCGCGCGTCAAGAACGCGTAAGGACCTCTGTCCGGCCAGGTCTCCCGGCGCTTGACTTCGGTGGCGCGGCCGAACAGCGGCCGATGACATCGAGGAGGACGAGCACGATGCCTGACGTGGCGTACGTGCTGATCACGGTGGCGGCTTTCGTCGCCATGGGTCTGCTGGTCAAGGGAGTGGAACGGCTGTGAGCGCGTCGAACGTGGCCGGCCTGGTCCTCGCGGTCGTGCTGGCGGCATTCCTGGTTTTCGCCCTCATCAAACCGGAGAAGTTTTAGATGTCCACAACTACGGCGGGCGTTGTCTTCATCGTCTCGCTGATCGCCGCCCTGGCGGTGTCGTACCGCTTCTTCGGCGACTACATGTATCGGGCGTTGACCTCGACGAAGCACCTGGTCGTCGAGCGTGGCGTCTACAAGACGATCGGGGTCGACCCCGAGGCCGAGCAGAAGTGGACCACGTACGCCCGCAGCGTGCTGGCCTTCTCGGCGCTGTCCCTGCTCTTCCTGTACGCCTTCGAGCGGTTCCAGGACCGGATCTGGCAGTTCGGCACCGACTTCACCGCCGTGCCGGTCGAGCTGGCCTGGAACACGGCGGTCAGCTTCACCACCAACACCAACTGGCAGGCGTACTCCGGCGAGTCGACGATGTCGCACGCGACGCAGGCGGCCGGCTTGGCGGTGCAGAACTTCGTCTCGGCGGCAGTCGGCGTCGCGGTCGCCCTGGCGGTCGTCCGGGGCTTCGCCCGCAGCAAGACCGACCAGCTGGGCAACTTCTGGGTCGACCTGACCCGGACGGTGATCCGGGTGCTGCTGCCGGTGGCCGTCGTCTTCGCGATCATCCTGATCGCCGGGGGCGTCGTGCAGAACTTCAGCAACGGCACCGACGTGACGACGCTGAACGGCGCGACCCAGCACCTCACCGGTGGCGGCGTGGCCAGCCAGGAGGTCATCAAGCTGCTGGGCACCAACGGCGGCGGCTTCTACAACGTCAACAGCGCCCATCCGTTCGAGAACCCGACGAGCTGGACCAACTGGATCGAGATCTACCTGCTGACGGTGATCGGCTTCTCGATTCCGCGGGTCTTCGGCCGGATGGTCGGCGACAAGCGGCAGGGCCTGGCCATCGTGTCGGTCATGGCGATCCTGGCGATCGGCAGCGTCGTGCTCATCAACTGGGCGCAGTTGTCGCACGCCGGCACCGTCCCGAACGCGGTCGGTGCGGCCCTGGAGGGCGTCGAGACCAGGTTCGGCGTCGCCAACTCGGCGACCTTCGCCTCCGCGACGACGCTGACCTCGACGGGTGCCGTGGACTCGTTCCACGATTCCTACACGTCCCTCGGCGGCGCGGTCACCTTGTTCAACATGATGCTCGGCGAGGTCGCGCCCGGCGGCACGGGCACGGGCCTCTACGGCATGCTCGTCCTCGCCGTGATCACGGTGTTCGTAGCGGGCCTCATGGTCGGGCGCACCCCGGAGTACCTCGGCAAGAAGATCGGCGCCCGTGAGATGAAGTTCGCGTCGCTGTACTTCCTCGTCACCCCGGCGATCGTGCTCATCGGCACGGCGGCGGCGATGGCGACCGGCAACTGGTCGACCCAGCTCAACGTCGGCCCGCACGGCTTCTCCGAAGTGCTCTACGCGTTCACCTCGGCGGCCAACAACAACGGCTCGGCGTTCGCCGGCATCACGGTCAACACCCCCTGGTGGAACACCGCGCTCGGGCTGGCGATGTTGTTCGGCCGGTTCCTGCCGATCATCTTCGTGCTCGGCATGGCCGGTTCGCTCGCCCGGCAGAAGCCGACCCCGGCCTCCGCAGGCACGCTGCCGACCCACAAACCGCTGTTCATCGGCATGGTGGCCGGCGTGACGATCATCCTCGTCGCGCTCACCTTCCTTCCCGCGTTGGCCCTCGGCCCGCTGGCGGAAGGACTCCGATGACCACCTCAAACCTCCTCGCACAAAGGAAACTCGCATGAGTGCGGCCAATCGCGTCTCCGGCGGTCTGCTCGACCCCCGGCAGATGCTGAACTCCCTTCCGGACGCCTTGCGCAAGCTCAACCCGGCCACGCTGTGGCGTAACCCCGTCATGCTCATCGTCGAGATCGGTGCGGTCTTCACCACCGTGCTGGCGCTGGCCGACCCGAGCTTCTTCGCCTGGGCGATCGTGGTCTGGCTCTGGCTGACCGTCGTCTTCGCCAACCTGGCCGAGGCGGTCGCCGAGGGCCGGGGCAAGGCGCAGGCCGACACCCTGCGCAAGGCGAAGACCCAAACGATGGCCCGCAAGCTCGTCGGCTGGCAGCCCGGCCAGACGGAGACCCGCGAGGAGGCGGTCGCCGCGACCGCCCTGACCCTCGGCGACTTCGTGGTCGTCGAGGCGGGCCAGATCATCCCCGGCGACGGCGACGTCGTCGAGGGCATCGCCAGCGTCGACGAGTCGGCGATCACTGGCGAGTCGGCTCCGGTCATCCGGGAGTCCGGCGGCGACCGCAGCGCCGTCACCGGCGGCACGAAGGTCCTCTCGGACCGGATCGTCGTGAAGATCACGCAGAAGCCGGGCGAGAGCTTCATCGATCGGATGATCGCCCTCGTGGAGGGGGCCAACCGGCAGAAGACGCCGAACGAGATCGCGCTGAACATCCTGCTCGCGGCGATGACGATCATCTTCCTGCTGGCCACCGTCACCCTGCAGCCGATGGCGATCTACGCCAAGAACTGGCAGGGCGCGGCACCCGACACCCTGGCGATCAACGCCGACGGCGTCACCGGCATCGTGCTCGTCTCGCTGCTGGTCTGCCTCATCCCGACCACGATCGGCGCCCTGCTGTCCGCGATCGGCATCGCGGGCATGGACCGGCTGGTGCAGCGCAACGTGCTGGCCATGTCGGGCCGGGCGGTCGAGGCCGCCGGCGACGTCAACACCCTGCTGCTGGACAAGACCGGCACCATCACCCTGGGCAACCGGCAGGCCGGCGAGTTCACCCCGGTCACCGACGTCTCCGAGCACCTGCTCGCCGACGCCGCCCAGCTGTCCAGCCTGGCCGACCAGACGCCCGAGGGCCGATCCATCGTGGTCTTCGCCAAACAGCAGTACGGCCTGCGCGAACGCGAACCGGGCGAGCTGACCCACGCGACGTGGGTGGAGTTCACCGCGCAGACCCGGATGTCCGGCGTGGACGTGACCGAGGACGGAGGCACTCGCCGGATCCGCAAGGGCGCCGCGACCGCCGTCATGAAGTGGGTACGCGACAACGGCGGTCACCCGACCGACGAGGTCGGCCCCATGGTCGACGGGATCAGCGGCAGCGGCGGTACGCCGTTGGTCGTCGCCGAGCACGTCGACGGGCAGCCGGCCCGAGCCCTGGGCGTCATCCACCTCAAGGACGTCGTCAAACAGGGCATGCGGGAGCGGTTCGATGAGATGCGCGCCATGGGCATCCGCACCGTCATGATCACCGGCGACAACCCGCTGACCGCCAAGGCGATCGCGGACGAGGCCGGGGTGGACGACTTCCTCGCCGAGGCGACTCCCGAGGACAAGCTCGCCCTGATCAAGAAGGAGCAGGAGGGCGGCAAGCTCGTCGCGATGACCGGTGACGGCACCAACGACGCGCCGGCGCTGGCCCAGGCCGACGTCGGGGTGGCGATGAACACCGGCACGTCCGCGGCGAAAGAGGCCGGCAACATGGTCGACCTCGACTCCGACCCGACCAAGCTCATCGAGATAGTCGAGATCGGCAAGCAACTGCTGATCACCCGGGGCGCCCTGACGACCTTCTCGATCGCCAACGACATCGCGAAGTACTTCGCGATCATCCCGGCGATGTTCGCAGCGGTCTACCCGTCGCTGGACACGCTGAACATCATGCGGCTGCACAGCCCGCAGTCGGCGATCCTGTCGGCCGTCGTCTTCAACGCGATCATCATCGTGCTGCTGATCCCGCTCGCCCTGCGCGGCGTACGGTATCGGCCCGGTGGCGCGGCGGAGATGTTGCGGCGCAACCTGTGGATCTACGGCCTGGGCGGCGTCGTCGCGCCGTTCGTCGGCATCAAACTCATCGACCTCGTCATTCAGTTCCTCCCGGGGATGTAAGGCCATGCGACTTCCTTCATGGGTTTCACAACATTTGGCGGCACTGCGGGCAGTACTCGCCTTCACCGTGCTCCTCGGCATCGCGTACCCGTTGGTGGTGACCGGGGTGGCCCAGCTGCCCGGGTTGCGGGACAGGGCGAACGGCTCGGTCGTGACCGCGAACGGCCAGCCGGTCGGCAGCGAGATCGTCGGGCAGCTGTTCACCGACGACCAGGGCGCCGCGCTGAAGCAGTACTTCCAGTCGCGGCCGTCGGCCGCGGGCGACGGCTACGACCTGGACTCGACGAGCGCGAGCAACCTCGGCCCGGAGTCGATCGAGGACACCCTCGGCGACCCGGCCTTGGACCCGAACTCCGAGGCCGGTGACGGCAGCGCGTTGAGCCTGTTGTCGCAGGTCTGCTCGCGGAGCAAGGCCGTCGGCGAGCTGGAAGGCGTGGACGGCAGTCGGCCGTACTGCACCTCCGAGGGGCTCGGCGCGGTGCTCCGGGTCTTCCACAGCGACGGCCTGACCGGCAAGGTCACCCGCGCGGTCAGCGTCAACCAGCGCTGCCCCGCGACGCCTTTCGTCTCGTCCTACGAGGGCGTGGCCGTGGAGTGCGCCACGTTCGGCGAGGACTACTCCGGTGGCGTGCTCGTGCCGATCCGGGGCGACGCCCCGGCCGACTCGGCGGTCCCGGCCGACGCGGTCACCGCCAGCGGCAGCGGCCTGGACCCGCAGATCAGCCCGGCGTACGCGAAGCTGCAGATCGCCCGCGTCGCTCAGGCCCGCAACATCAGCGCTGTGGATGTCCAGAAGCTGGTCGACGACAACACGACCGGACGCGCCCTGGGATTCCTGGGCGAGCCCGGAGTGAACGTCCTGCGGCTTAACCTGGACCTGGACGCGAAGTACCCGTACCACGGATGACACCCGTGATCGCCGCGTCGCCCCCGGGCGACGCGGCGATCGTCACAAGGAGGATCAGGTGCCACGCGGAACCCTGCGGATCTATCTCGGGGCCGCGCCGGGGGTCGGCAAGACCTACAAGATGCTCGAGGAGGGCAACCGGCGCCGGGAACGCGGGACCGACGTCGTCGTCGGCCTCGTGGAGACGCATGGCCGCAAGCTGACCGAGGCGATGATCGGCGACTTGGAGGTCGTCGCGCGCAAGACCATGGCGTACCGCGGGGCGACGTTCACTGAGATGGACGTGGACGCCGTGCTGGCCCGGCGGCCCGCGGTCGCGCTGATCGACGAGTTCGCCCACACCAACGTGCCGGGCAGCCGCAACGCCAAGCGCTGGCAGGACATCACCGAACTGCTCGACGCGGGCGTCTCGGTGATCACCACGCTCAACATCCAGCACATCGAGTCGCTGAACGACGTCGTCGAGGCGATCACCAAGATCCATCAGCAGGAGACCGTCCCCGACGCGATCGTCCGGCAGGCGGCCCAGATCGAGCTGGTCGACATGACCGCCGAGGCGCTGCGCAGCCGGATGGCCCACGGCAACGTCTACGGGCCGGAGAAGGTCGACGCCGCGCTCGGCAACTACTTCCGGGTCGGCAACCTCACCGCACTACGGGAACTGGCCCTGCTCTGGCTTGCTGACAAGGTCGACGACCAGCTCGAACGCTATCGGGCCGAGCACAACATCGGCGGAGTCTGGGAAGCCCGGGAACGGGTCGTCGTGGCGCTGACCGGCGGCCCCGAAGGTGACACCCTGATCCGGCGCGCCGGGCGGATCGCCGACCGGACCAAAGGCGCCGAACTGCTCGCCGTCCACGTCGCCCGCAGCGACGGGCTCGCCTCCGGAACCGATCCGGCCAACCTGGCCCGGCAGCGCGTACTGGTGGAGGGGGTCGGCGGCAGCTATCACCAGGTCATCGGCGACGACATCCCGAAAGCACTGCTCGACTTCGCCCGGGCGGTCAATGCCACCCAACTCGTGCTCGGAGCCAGCCGTCGAGGCAGGTTCGCCCAGATCTTCTCGCCCGGCGTCGGCGTCACCACGACGTCGGAGTCCGGGCCGATCGACGTCCACCTCGTGACCCACGAGGAGACCAGACGCGGTCGCCGCCGATTCTCCGGGCGGCTCTCGATCGGCAGCGGACTGACCTGGCGCCGGCGCGTCGCCGGGTTCGTCCTGACCGCGCTGCTGCTGCCCGTGCTGACCTTCGCCCTGGTCCAGGCCCGGGCCGAGCTGTCCCTGCCCAATGACATCCTCATGTATCTCACGGCGGTCGTGCTCATCGGCCTGATCGGCGGGATCTGGCCGGCTGTCGTCGCCGCCGTCGTCAGCTTCCTGCTGCTCAACTACTACTTCACGCCGCCGATCTACGAGTGGACCGTCGCCGAGCACGAGAACCTCCTCGCGCTGCTCGTCTTCGTGCTCGTCGCCGTCGCCGTGAGCGCCACGGTCGACCTGGCCGCCCGGCGTACGCTCGAAGCGGCGCGCGCCCGAGCCGAGGCGCAGACGCTGGCCACCGTCGCGGGGAGCGTCCTGCGCGGTGAGCGACCGCTGCCGGCCCTGCTGGAGCAGCTGCGCGAGACGTTCACCCTGGCCAGCGTCACCCTCCTGGAACGCCGCCCGGATACGCCCAGCGCCCCGGACATGCGCCGCGATCCGGCCAAGTGGCAGGTCGCCGCGAGCGTCGGCAACGAGCCGTCGGTCAGCCCGGCCGACGGTGACGTGGACGTGCCGGTCGACGACGATCTCGCGCTCGTCCTCAAGGGACATCCACTCGACGCGGGCGACCAGCGAGTGGTGGAGGCGTTCGCCGCGCAGGCCGCGACCGCCCTGCGGCAGGAGCGCCTCGCCGCGCAGGCCGCCGCCGCCGGACCGCTCGCCGAGGCCGACCGCGTACGCACAGCGCTGCTCCAGGCCGTCAGCCACGATCTGCGTACGCCGTTGACGTCGGCGAAGGCGGCGGTCGGCAGCCTGCGCAGCCCCGACGTGGAGTTCGCCGACGAGGACCGGCGGGAACTGCTGGCCGCCGCCGACGAGTCGCTGGACAAGCTGACTCGGCTCGTCGACAACCTCCTCGACATGAGCCGGTTGCAGGCCGGTGCGCTGGGCATGGCCGTTCAGCCGACGAGCGTCGGCGAGGTCGCCGGGCTGGCCCTGCGAGACCTCGGCCCCAGCGCCGCCGCCGTCGAGGTGCACGTGCCGGACGACCTGCCCGAGATCGCCGCCGACCCGGCGCTGCTGGAACGCATCCTGGCCAACCTGTTCGCCAACGCCCTGCGGTTCAGCCCGCCGGACCGGCCGCCGTCGGTCCACGCCAGCGAGTACGACGATCGGGTGGAGATCCGGATCGTCGACCACGGCCGGGGCATCCCGGCGGAGGAGCGGGCGAACGTCTTCCAGCCCTTCCAGCGGTTCGGCGACCGGGACAACACCACCGGCGTCGGGCTGGGCCTCGCACTGTCGCGCGGACTCGCCGAGGCGATGGGCGGCAGCGTCGAACCGCAGACCACCCCGGGCGGGGGTGTCACGATGATCGTGAGCCTGCCCATCGCGCTTCCACAGGGGGATATGTGACCCGGGTCCTCATCGTCGACGACGAGCCGCAGATCCTGCGGGCGTTGCGGATTAACCTGACCGCCCGGCAATACGAGGTCGTGGCGGCGGCCGACGGCACCCAGGCGTTGCACGCGCGGCCAACGAACACCCCGATCTCGTCGTGCTCGACCTCGGCCTGCCCGACGTCGACGGCGTCGAGGTGATCCGGAAGCTGCGTACGTGGTCGCCGGTGCCGATCATCGTGGTGTCCGGCCGGGCGGGCAGCGCGGACAAGGTCGACGCCCTCGACGCCGGAGCCGACGATTACGTCACCAAGCCGTTCAACATGGATGAGCTGCTCGCCCGCCTTCGCGCCGTAACCCGGCGGCTCGGCGGCACGGAGGCACCGGCGACCGCGCGCATCGGTGCGTACGAGGTGGATCTGACCGCCCACACCGTGACGGACGCGGCCACCGGCGACACCGTTCACCTCACCCGGACCGAGTGGCTGCTGCTGGAGGCCTTGGTCCGCAATCCCGGGATGCTGATCACCCAGCGCCAGCTGCTCCAGCAGGTCTGGGGCCCGACGTACGCGACCGAGACCCAGTATCTGCGGCAATACCTGGCGCAGCTGCGCCGCAAGCTCGAGCCGGATCCGTCGCGACCGCGCCATCTGCTCACCGAGCCCGGCATGGGATACCGCTTCACGCCCTGACCCGGTCGGCACAGGTCCGGGTGGCAGGATGGGTCGAATGGATCAGCTCGCCGACGCCGAACTCGCCGCCTGGCTGGCGGCCTTCCGGGAGAATCCGGGGCCGCCTGCGCGGACGACCGGGGCGGCGGCGATCCGCAGCGGGCAACGGCAGCGGGCCGCCTCCCGGCCGCCCGGCCCGGACCTGGCCGAGGTCGCCGACCGGAACATCGACGAGGTCGCCGTCCGCGTCTACCGGCCGGCCGAGTCCCGGGCCACCATCGTGTACGCGCACGGCGGCATGTGGGTGATCGGCGACCTGGAATCGCACGACCGGGCGTGCCGGCTGCTCGCCGAGGCCACGAGCGCGACGGTGATCGCCGTCGACTACCGCCGCGCACCGGAGCACCCCTGGCCCGCTGCGGTAGACGACGTCGTGGCCGTCCTGCGTCACGCGATCGAGGCGGGCGGACCCGTGTTCGTCATGGGCGACAGCGCGGGCGGCACCCTTGCCACACTGGCCTGTCTGCGGCTGCGGGACGAGGGTGCTGCGTTGCCGGACGCTCAGATCCTGGCTTACCCGAACACGGACCTCACGCTCAGCCGGCCCAGTACGCGTACCAAAGCAGCTGGCTGGGCCTTGGCCACCGACGACGTGGCGTGGGGCGCGGAGCTGTGGGTCCCCGACCCCGCGCGGCGGGCCGACCCGCGGGTGAGCCCGCTGTACGCGGATCTGCACGGGCTGCCGCGCGCGATCGTGGTCACGGCCGAACACGATCCGCTGCGCGACGAAGGCGACGAGTACGCCGACCGTCTCCAGCGGGCCGGCGTGCCGACCCTGCACCGGTGTGAGGCCGGGCTGGTCCACGGGTTCCTCACGATGGACCTGGTCTCGCCCGCGTGCGCAGCCGCCGCCCGCCGCCTCTTCACCGACCTCACCGCCCTCCTCTAACCCACCCCACCCCACCCGCCGCCGGTAGCCCGAGCCGTTGATCATGGAGTTAACCGTGGTCTCGACGGCGTGGCGAGGGGGCAAACTCCATGATCAACGAGGGCGCCCACGGGGCGAGGGATCAGAAGGCTCCGGCGGTGACCGAGATCGCCATCCGGTTGCCGGCGTACTCGGTGACCGTCCACAGCTCGTCGGTGCTGCTGCGGTAGGTCAGATCCTCGTTGCCGATCGGCAGTGAGTCGTAGTTCATCGCCACCGATCCGCCCGGCTTCCAGGTCGCCAGGTCGCCCTCGTTGGTGTCGCCGTCACTGGTGGACAGGAAGTACTTGCCGTTGAGGCTGAGCGCGCCCTGCATCGAGGTGACGTCCACCCGGTACGCCCAGCTCGCCGTCGCGTCGGTGGTGGAACCGCTGTCGTAGGCGAGTTCGCGGTTGGTGTAGTCGATGTTCCAGCGCACCAGGCGGGTGCCGTCGCCGGGGTACGCGTACTCGCCGACCAGGATGCTGTCCGGCGAGGTGGTGCGGTCCAGCGAGACGAAGGAGAACGTCAGCGAGGCCGACCCGACCTGGTCGTACGCCAGCGACTGCGGCAGGACGTACTTGTACCCGAAGGCCTGGTAGCTGCCGTCGGACTGGCGTCCGCACGCCGTGGAGCTGGACGTCGAGGTCTGCCAGAGGTGGTTCAGGTCGAAGACCCGCAGCCCCTTGGTGGTGTCGGCGACGTAGAGGTAGTGGCCGTACCAGAAGACGCCGCCCGCGTGCACGTTGATCGCGCGGAAGGAGTGCACGCCGCCCGAGGTGTAGGGCTCGACGAGCAGCACGTGGCGATACCTCGGGGTCAGCGGGTCGGTGCGGTCGACGAAGCTGACGCGTACGCCCTTCTCCCCGTCCACGCCGGTGGAGTACCAGCTGACGAGCACCGCCTTGCGGTCCTCGTAGAGCCCGTCGGCGTACGCGTCGGAGCTGGTCGTGATCCCTTGCGGGGTCCACTCGGCGGTGCCGTCGTCGCCGCTGTCGAAGTGGAATCCGGCGGCGAAGTTGGTGACCAGTCCGGCCCCTTCGCTCGCGGTGATCCGGGTGGCGGTGCGGTTGGCGTCGTCGAGGACGTGCTGGACGGTGACGTTGGGCAGAGCGGCGTCCAGTCCGGCGATGGCGGTGGCGTACGCGCCGGCGCGGCGGCGCAGCTTGAACGCCGTCCGGTCGATCGAGGCGGGGGCGGCGGCGGCCGAGCCGGGCACGATCAGGGCTCCGGCGGCGGCGGCGATCGGGGCGGCCATCAGTCCGTTGAGGACGGATCGGCGGGAGATCAACATTGAAGCACTGTAGTGGATCAATGGATGGCGCACCAGAGTGCCGCCGCCTGAGCCCGCCGGGTCGGGTCAGCGCCCGGCCCGGCGAGAACAACCGTCAGCCGCCGTGGCGGCGCAGCCGATGGAACGCGTACGCGCACAGCACGGCCGTGATGGCGGCGTACACGCCGAACTCCCACCACTGGAACGTCCAATAGCGATCGCCCGGGTGGTACGCGACGGCCTGGTGGTAGGTCTGGCCGAGCCGGACGACGCAGTCGTGCATCTGCTGGGCGATCTCGGCCGGGACCGGACCCGCCGCCTGGCCGCCGCCGTCGTGGCCGATCGTCGGGCAGGTCGACTGGAGCACTGCGTCGGTGAGCGGCCGGCCGGTCCCGTCGACGACCTCGGCCGACCGGATCCACGCGTTCGGCAGGTCCGGCGGCGGCGGTTGCAGACGCGCCTTCGGGATGCCGAGGAGGATGTTGCCGCCGGAGCCATAGCCGGTGTGATCCGGGTCGAGGGCGAACGCCGTCTGCTCCGGTGTGGCGGCCAGCGGCCGGATCCAGCTGGTCACCGCGATCCGCACGGCCAGGACGCCGCCGAACGTCAGGGCCATGGCCGGCAGCGTCCGGCGCGTCGCCAGTCCCAGCGTCAGGCCGACGGCGAGGGCGAACACCGCGTACCCGACGGGCACGAGATCGCGCTGGTCGAAGGTCCCGTAGACGGTGGCTGCCGCCTTGTCCAGCGGTTCCGCCCACCACGTGACGAGCAGGCTCAGCAGTCCGGTGAGCACGACGGTCGCAGTTCCGATGACGCCCAGCTTCACCGCGAGCCACCGCGTCCGGCTGATGCTCTGCGTCCAGACCAGCCGGTGCGTACCGGTCTCGACCTCGCGGGCCACCATCGGCGCGCCCCAGAACGCGCCGATCAGAGCGGGCGTCACGAGGACGATGAGCCCGACCGCCGTGCTCAGCGGCGCGTTGCTGTGCACGAAGGTGATGAGCGCCGGGCAGTCGGGGTCGTCCCCGCAGGCCCGATGGGCGGCGGCAGCCGCGGCGGCCAGATGCGACCGGGTCGCGAGGACCAGTGCGGCGACGGCGGCGAGCCCGATCGCGGCGGTCCACGCCGACGCGCGGAACTGTCGGAGGGCGAGCCTGATCATGAGTTCGGCGTCCTTTCCGCGGCGGCCTGGGTGAGCTGGTCGAGCACGATGCGCTCCAATTCGGCCGGCGATCCGCACAGCTCGGCGATGGCCGAGGCGAGCCGAACCCGGCCGCCCGCGAGCACCACGACATGCGTACAGACGTGGGCCAGATCGGCGACCAGGTGCGTGGAGAGCACGACAGCGGTGCCCGCGGCCGTGGCGGCGGCCGCTGTCTCGTCCAGGAACGCCCGCCGCGCGAGCGGGTCGAGGGCGGCCACCGGCTCGTCGAGGATCAGCAGGTCGGGCCGCTTCGACAGGGCGATGGTGAGGGCCAGCTGAGCCCGCTGACCGCCGGAGAGCCCGCCGGCCCGCTGCCGCAGCGGCAGACCCAGCCGGTCGATCCGGCTCGCCGCGCCGACGGCGTCCCAGCGGCGCGGATTCAGCCCGGCGCCCAGGCTCAGGTGATCGGCGACGGTGAGGCCGGCGTAGGTCGGCGCGTCCTGCGCGACGAACCCGACGCGGCCGGACCGCATCATCGTGGCGGGCGGGTCGCCCAGCACCCGGACCACGCCTGACGTCGGCGGCAGCAGGCCGACGATCATCTGCAACAGGGTGGACTTGCCCGCGCCGTTCGGCCCGACCAGACCGACGATCGCGCCCTCGGGCACGGCCAGCGTGCAGTCGTGCAACGCCCATCGCCGCCGGTAACGCTTGGCGAGGGCCTCGGTTTCCAGGATCATGCCGTCGAGTTCTACGCGGGACCGGGTGACAGCCCGGTCACACGCCCGCTGTCACCTCGGTGTCACCTGCGGGCTGGCATGCTGGGCCGATGCGCGTACTGGTCGCGGAGGACCACCCGCTGCTCGCCGAGACGATCGGGACCGGGCTGCGCCGCGAGGGCATGGCGGTCGACGTGGTGACCGACGGCGGCGAAGCGCTGCACCGGCTGGACGCCACGGCGTACGACGTGCTGGTGCTCGACCGCGGGCTGCCGGTCGTCTCCGGTGACGACGTCTGCCGTCAGGTCGGCGCACGCGGGCTGACCGCCCGCGTCCTGATGCTCACGGCGGCGGGCACGCTCACCGACCGGGTCGCCGGGCTCGACCTCGGTGCCGACGACTACCTGACCAAGCCGTTCGACTTCCCGGAACTGGTCGCCCGGGTCCGCGCGCTCGGCCGGCGGTCCGTCGCGCCGGTGCCGCCGGTGTTGCGGGTCGCCGACGTCGAACTCGACCCGGCCCGCCGGACGGTCACCCGGTCCGGCCGGCCGGTGCCGCTCACCGCCAAGGAGTTCACGCTGCTGGCGTACCTGATGGCCCGGCCCGGCCGGGTGGTCTCGGCGGAGGAGCTGCTCGACCACGTGTGGGACGAGGCGGCCAACCCGTTCACCACCACGGTGAAGACGACGCTCGGCCGGCTGCGGGCCAAGCTCGGGCCGCCGCCGATCATCACCACGATCCGGGAAGGCGGCTACCGTGCAGGCTGACCGGCCGCGACTGCGTACGCGGCTCGCTGTGCTCTATGCCCTGACCGCGATCGCGCTCGGCGCGGGACCCTTGGCCGTGGTCGGCCTCGGCGCCTGGTCCGGTGGATCCACAGAGGAATACGGCGCG
The DNA here is from genome assembly GCF_040682475.1 of Hamadaea sp. NPDC051192. Lineage (NCBI taxonomy): Bacteria > Bacillati > Actinomycetota > Actinomycetes > Micromonosporales > Micromonosporaceae > Hamadaea > Hamadaea sp. NPDC051192. The sequence goes on along the minus strand of NZ_JBFBAZ010000024.1, from coordinate 55,430 downwards.
CCGCCCGGGCCGCCGGACAACACCCTGGCCGTGCTCCTCGCCGCGCTGCTCGGACTGCTCGTGGTCGCTCTCGCCGCCGGTCCCATCGGGTGGCTCCTCGCGGGCCGCGCGGTCCGCCCGCTCCACGAACTCACCACCGCTGCCGGGGGTGCGGCCGCGGATCGGCTGCCCGGCCACGGCGAACTCGGCAAATACCAGGAGTACGCCGACCTGTCGGCCACGTTGACCAGCTTGTACGCCCGCCTCGACAGCGCGTACGCCGCCCAGCGGCGGTTCGTCGCCGACGCCTCCCACGAGCTGCGTACGCCGTTGACCGTCCAACGTGCCCTGATCCAGGTCAAGCTCGCCGACCCCGAGGCGGACGCGACGTCCCTCCGCGCGGTGTGCGAAGAAGTGCTCCGCCTCGGGGACCAACAGGAGCGGCTGGTCGGGGCCTTGCTGGCATTGGCGCAGGGGGAGCAGCGCCCGGTGGCCGCCGAACCGGTCGACCTGGCCCGGCTCGCCGCCGACGCGGTGGCCGCCCGCCGCTCCGCCGCCGAAAGCCGGGGCCTCACCGTACGTGCGGACATCCAACCGGCACTGGTGTCCCGGGCCGATCCGACGCAGCTGTCCAGCCTGATCGGCAATCTGCTCGACAACGCCGCCACCTACAACGTGGATGGTGGCCGGATCGACGTCGCCACTCGCTTCACCGCCGGGCGTACGGTCCTCACCGTCGCCAACACCGGACCGATCGTGCCGCCCGACGCCGTCGGCCGGATCATGCAGCCGTTCCAGCGCCTCAGCCCCTACCTTCAAGCCGATCAGCAGCCGGCCGACCATCCGCAGACGAACTCTGGGCTGGGACTGGCGATCGTCCGTGCCATCGCGGGCAGCCACGGCGCCGACCTCCACGTTCGCCCCAATGTGGACGGGGGACTCACCGTCACGGTCGGCTTTCCCGCAACCTGAGCACGCTTGGTGACAAGACGTCACTCGACGCGCGGGTGCACCCGGCAGTTGGTGTGCAGGTACTGCGCGCTACCGGTACCGCCGGCGAAGTCGTAGATCGCGACCGTCTGGGTGTCCTCCAGCTCGTCGGTCGGCGGCACCAGGAAGTGTGTCTCGCTGACGGCCAGCAGCTCGTACGTGACACGATCGGGCTTGCCGAGGAACTCCGCCTGCATCGGATCGATCCCGAGGGTCAGGTGGAGCTTGCCGTCCTCCGCGGTCACCTCGAACCGGGCGCCGGGGCGCTCGTAGACCCCGGCGTACCGGGTCGGGTCGAGAGTCAGCGCCGGGTCCGGGGCCGGGAGATCCGGCACGCCCGGCAGGCCGAGGTCGGTCAGGATCTCGGTGAACACCGTGCGGTAGAAGCTTTCCCGGGGTCCGCCGTTGGTCAGCAGCACGATGGCCGTGTTCGCCTCGGGCAGGATGCGCAGCCGGGAGTTCTGCCCGATCGTGCTGCCGTCGCTGGCGTACACCGTCTGGCCGTGCCAGTCGCACACGATGAGCCCGAGTGCCCACTCCGGCCCGAACATGTAGGGGTCCGGCACGGGCACCCGCGACTCCTTCATCTCCCGGACGCGCTCCGCCGAGAGGATCCGCTTTCCGTTGGGTGCCAACCCTTCGGTGAGGATGACGTACGCCATCGCGAGCACCTCCCGGACCGTCGAGGTGACGTTGCCGCCGGGGCCGAAGGCGCGCGGCAGGTAGTCCACCGGCGTGACGATGGGGTCCTCCGTCAACGACACGGTGAGGTGACCGGTCGCCGCCCGGCTCTCGTCGACCTGCTCGCGCCGGCTGCCGGTACTGGTCAGCCCCAGCGGGCCGAAGACGCGGTCGCGCATGACGTCGTCCCAGCGTTTGCCGTCGTGGACCTCCAGGATGCGGGCGAGGACGGCGTACCCCAGGGCCGCGCTGTAGCCGTGCGTGTGACCGAGCGGGAAGACCTGCGGCGCGTCGGCGACGGCGTCGACCATCCGCTCGTAGACGTCGTCGTCCTCGCCGGGATCGCCGTACGCCTCCTCGATCCCGTTGGTGTGCTGGAGCAGGTGCCGCGGGGTCACCGTGGCGCTGACCTCGGGATCGGCGACCGCGAAGCCCGGTAGGTAGGTGCGTACCGGGGTGTCGAGGTCCACCGCACCCTCGTCGACGAGTTGCAGGAAGGCCAGCGCGGTCCAGGTCTTCGTCATCGATCCGCACTGGTAGACGGTGTCCGTCGTCGCGGGCTCCCCGGTGACCACGTTCGTGACGCCGACCGCGAACTCGGTCAGCTCGCCGTCGCGGAGTACGCCGATCGCCGCGCTCGGGATGGCGTACGCCGTGAGCAGGTCGCCGATCCGGGCGGACAGGCCGGGCACGTCGATCGTCATCGGGGGAGCCCGACCGCGTTCGCGGCGTCCGCCTCGGCATACTCCGTCGTCGCGTACGCACCGGTGAAGCTCTCGAAGAAGTCGCGTACGCCGGCGACGGAATCGTGCGTGATCACGTTCACCGCCTTGGCCCCGTCCTTGCTGGCGACCGCCAGCACCCACTTCGCACCCTTGGGCAGCTTCGAGTGCGCCTTCTTCAGCGCGCCCCAGAACTTGGCGTCGTCCGAGACGGTCGACACGGCCAGCACATGCATCACGGTTTCCTTTCCGACGTTCCCTCCGGAGGTCTCCGGCTACGGAAAAGCTACGTTGCGTTTCGGTATAAGGCAACGCTGTGAAGTGAGAAAACCCTTGCCAGAGGCCAATCATTGCAACAGAATTGTCGGTGAACGCAACATCCGGCCACGGACGTTGCACTGTACTGTGAGTGAACGCAAGAGAGGAGACGCCGGTGCCGGGAGCCAGGCTGACGCCGGAGGACCGCAGCCAGATCGCGCGCTGGCTCGCCGACGACCTCGGGTACGCCGAGATCGGCCGCCGCCTCGGCCGCCCGACCTCCACGATCAGCCGCGAAGTCGCGCGCAACGGCGTACCCGGGGATTATCTGGCCGACCACGCGCAGGAGGTCGCCGGCGACCGGGCGCGGCGGCGCAAGCCCGCGCGACCGCCCGAGCCCACCGCCGCCGGGACGGAACCGGCCCGCGAGTTCGTGGACGAGTTCGCGGTCCTGCTGGCCGCGACCGGACTGCCGCGGATGACCGCGCGGGTGTTCGTCTGCCTGCTCACCGCGGACGCCGCCGGTCTGACCTCGGCGGACCTGGTCGCGCGGTTGCACGTGAGCCCGGCCTCGGTGTCGAAGTCGATCGCTTACCTCGAAACCATGGACCTCGTCGTCCGCCGACCGGACGTGAGCGGCCGCCGCGAGCGGTACGGCATCGACGACGACGTCTGGCTCCGGGCGTGGCAGGCTGACACGGGCGCGCACACCGAGATCGCGACCGCCACCCGGCGCGGCATCGAGATCTTCGGCGAAGGCACGACGGCCGGGGCCCGGCTAGCCCGGATGGGCCAGTTCTTCGGCCGCCTCAGCGAGCACATGAGCGGCAGCACGCTCGCCGAATCCGTCGTCTACGACGCGCTGACCGTGCTCGCCGCCCTGATGTACGCCGCCCGCCCGCTCACCCCGGCCGACCTCGCCGCCGCGCTCGGCTGGCCGCCGGAGCGGGCGACCGCCGCCCTCGACGCGATCGACGGGCAACCCGCGATCGCCGATCCCTTTGCGCTGCAAGCGATCGGGCCCACCTATTCGCTCATCCCGCGGCCGGACCGCCTCACTCCCGCCCAACGCCAGGCGCTCGTCCCACACTGATCATGCGAGGTTCGCGAAGGCGTAGACGATGAGGATGAGGAAGGGGAGCGCGCCGCAGATCCAGCTCACGGCGGCGACTCCGGCGACGATGCCGTGAGTCTTACGGGAAGCGGGGCCGGGGAACAGCCCGCCCGCGAGCGCGACGGCGGCGAAGGCGGGGAGCGTCGCGATCAACCAGGTCAGATATGCGCCCTTCGCGCCACCGCCCCGGCCGCCGCTGAGGTAGTCGGGCACGACGTCGCCGAAGATCCCGGCGAGCGCCGCCACCACCACCCCGTGCCCCAGCACCAGGCCCGCGTTCCGCCAGCCCAGCCGCACGGGTCGGCCCACCCGGCGCGCCCACCCCGACAACGCGAGCGTGCCGACCGGCACCGCGATCGCGTACCAGCTGATCAGCAGGAAGCCGACGTCCTGCCATCGCTCGCGCGCCTCGCGGAGCGCGGTGACGTCGTCGGCCGCCAGGGCGACTCCGACGGTGGCGGTCACCGACGCGGCCAGGGCCGCGATGCTCAAGCCGATGCGCAGGTGACGGTACGCGGGCGTGGGGGTCTCGCTCACGGCAAGATCGTACGCAGCCGGATCGCCTTACGGGACGCGAGTGGCGAGGGTGCCGGCCAGCTCGTCCATCTGCCGGGCCAGAATCGTGGGCTGCTGTGTGGTCAACCGCGTCTCCAGATCCATGAGTAGGCCGGGTCAGCGGCGCAGGGTCTCCAGCGTCCGCCGGGATGCCGTCAATTCCGCGTCATAGCGGACCGAGTCTCGTTCGGCGAGGATGCGGTGGATCTCGACGGCCCGCCGGGCCGCGTCGCGACGGTCGGGCAGGGTCTTGCGGCCGGCGCGCACCTCGGCGAGGTTGCGCAGGGCCACGGCGTGATCGTGCTGGTACCGCCGGTCGTCCCGCGCCATCGAGTCGTAGAGCCCCACGAGGCGCAGGGCCACCTCGTACTGCCGTTCCTTCTGGTGCAACTCGTTCAGGCACAGCGCGGCCTGGAGGAGGATCTGGCCGAGCCGTGCCCGGTCGGCGACCGTCGCCGGTGGTACGCGCTCCAGGGCCTCGGCGGCGGCCTCGGCCGACAGCAGGGCGTCCGTCCACGCGTCGAGCCGGGCCTGCCGGTGGGACAGGTCGAGCAGCGCGCCCGCGTACTCGGGGAGGTAGCGGGCCGCGTCGTCGGCGGCGAGCATCCGGTACTCGTCGGCGGCTTCGCGCGCGGCGTCCGCGGCGGCGTCCCGGCTGGCCGCTTCACGGCCGCTGTTCGCGAGGTACTCCGAGAGGTCCCGCAGGCACTCCGCGATCTCCGCCATGCCGTCGATCCGGGAGAACTCCTTGAGCAGCCGGGCCTGCGCCACGGACTCCTGCGCCGCCGGCAACGCCTCCTCGGCCCCGGCTGCCTCGGCCTGCCGCTTGGCGAACCGGCGCAACGCCCGGACCAGTTTGCGCATCTGCTCGGGATTGCCGCCCATCGCGACCGGTCGGCGGTGCGCGACCGCCTGTTCGGCGTACGAGCGGGCCAGGTCGCGGCCCAGCGCGCCGATCGGCAGATCGGCGACCGCGTCGAGGGTGTCGGCCAGGTCGGCCGGATCGCGGGCTTCCCCGTCGCCGGTCGCCTCCCGATGCAAGGCGACCGCCCGTTCGGCGGCGGCCGCCGCCTCCGCGCCCCGGTTCGTCTCGGCGTAACAGGTGCACAGGAGCATGGCGACCGCGGTCCGCTCGTCCAGCCACGGCCGGGCCGGGCGCTGATCGGCGGCGTACTCGGTGGAGGCCCGGCGCGCGTACGCGATGGCGGTATCCCAGTTGCGGAAGGCGGCGAAGCAGCGCGCGGCCTCGTGCAGGGCGACCGCGTACGGGCCTCGGTAGACGTCCGGTTCGCGGGGACCGAACTGGTCGTACAGGACGACGATCCGGGCCGCGACGTCCGCCGCGTCCTTCGGCCGGTTCGCGCCCATCAGCAGGTCCCGGTGCAGGCTGAGGGCCCGGACCTGGTCCGTCGCCGGGATGTCCGCCGGATCTGTCTCCACCGCCCGGGAGACGAGGGTGAGGCTCTCGTCGCGCCGGCCGAGGTGGCTGAGCGCCACGGCCGCGTTGGTGTAGGCGGCGGCCAGGACCCGGTTCGCCGCACCGCCGTCGCCTGGCTGTCGCGGGGCCGGCTGCGTCGACAGCAACCCGATCGCCTGCTGCGCGATCTGGGCGGCTTCGGTGTGCTGGTCGCGGGTGGCGTGGATCGCGGCCCGGTTGACCAGTGCGGCGGCGAATTCGGTCCGGAGATCAGTCCGTCCATCGTGGAGTGCCCGGGTGTACGCCGTCAGCGCCTGATCGGCGGAGTGGGCGGCTTCCCGCCAGCGACCGGCCTCGGCCAGCCGCAGGCTCAAGGTGTGCTGGGCCAAAGCCAGTTCGGCGAGGACCGAACCCGGGGCGGCCTTGTCCGCCTGGGTCAGCGCCTCGATGGCCTCGGTCGCGGCGTCGAGCGCGGCGGCGGGCTGCCCGGCCTCGCTGAGCCGGACCGACAGCGCCATCGCCGCCGAGGCCAGGGCCGGCAGCTCCGAGGCGGGGTCTGCCTCGGCCGCTTCACGGCACAACCGCAGCGACCGCCGCAGCGCGTCGAGGGTGGCTTCGGCTCCCCGTAGCTGGAACTGTGCCTGAGCGACCGCGTCCAGGCAGTCGATCAGCAGCGGCCGAGCCGTGGCGGGTTCGACGGCGTACATGCGCTGGGCGGCCCGCACGGCGTCCTCGCGCGCGGCCAGCGAGGCCGTGGCCTGCCCGTCGTCCCAGAGCACCTCGGCGAGCTGGGACGCGGCGTCCACGAGCCGGCCCGACAGGTCGAACCGTGCGTCGGCCGTCGACTCGCCGTCGACCAGCACGTCCAGTACGCCGACCGCCTCCCGCAGCGCCGCCAGCGCACCCGGCAGATCGCCTGCCTGGACGGCGTACGCGGCCTGCTTGGTCAACGCGTCCGCCAGCTCGGGGCGCCCGTGCGTACCGGTCGCCTCGGCGAGCGTGCGGTAGACGCCGGCGGCCTGCCCGGCGAGGTCGGCCGCAGCGGTCGGCCGCCCGGCCCCGGCCTGCAGCCGGGCGTACAACTGACGGCTCTCGGCCAACGAGATCACGTAGCCCGCGCCGCGGTCGCCGGATTCGACGAGCCACTGATACTGCTCGACGGCCCGACCGGCGAGATCTGCCGCAGCCGTCGCCGAACCGACCTCGGATCGGAGCACGGCGTACGCCGCCAGCTGCGCGGCGAGCGCGGGCCGAACCCGATCCTGGCCCTCCTCCACGGCGACCTCGTACGCCGTGATCAGCCGTTCGTGCAGCCGCCCGGCGACCTCGGCGAGCGGCCCGGCGGTCGCCGGCACCCGGTCGAGCAGCGTCCGGCAGAGGTCGTCGGTGAGATCGCTGTCCGGGTCGTCGACGATCCGCTCCACGATGGCCAGTGCGGCCGGCTGTGCGTACGCCGCCTCGATCAGTGCGGGGCCGAGTTCGCGTACGCGGTCGCCGGCGAGCTTGCCCACCCGGTCGAGCAACGCGGCGTCCTCCGTGGCCGACAGCAGGGACAACGCCCGGCGGGCCTGCTCGGGTTCCACCGAGGGCAGCATCGCCTCCAGCAGCGACGACCCCGCCCAGCTCTGCGCGATGTGTTCCAGCAGCAGCGGCCGGGGCCGCAGCGTGCCCCAGAACGGTCCGTCGGCGTCGTCGGGCGGAAAGAGCCCGCGAATCCAGGCCGCCGTGTCACCGATCACCGACTCCGCGACTCCGCGCATCGTCATCCGCAGGGTCTGCACTGCGGTCGCCTCGTCGGCCGCGCCGAACAGCAGAGCCGCCGCCAACCCCGCGGACCACGACGTCTTCGCGTCGGCCGGGAGCGTCTCGGTCGCCTGCCGCCACCGGAACTCCTCCTCGTCGAGCAGTACGCCCACCGCCGACCGCCGGTCGTCCGACGCCCCGGTCAGCAGGCTCGCGAGCGCGGCCATGTGGAGCTGGAGCGCGTCGCCGGCGTCGGGAGTGGCGGCGTACCGGCGTGCGCCGGCGACGAGCCAGCCGTCGGGTCCGGGCAGCCACGGCTCGGGCGGTAGGGACAGCAAGCCGCCGAAGGCGATGGTCGCCTCGGTGAGCCGCTGCGCCATCGCCTCCGCGTCGGTGGCGAGCGGGCCGAGCCGATGCACCCGGGCCTCGAACAGCAGGTCGAGGGCCGGATCGGGCGGCAGCGACGGATCGGCGGCCAGTAGGAGCACTCGCACCCTGCCGCCCGTCGGCAGCACCGTCCGGGCGAGCGCGGTGATCGCCGGCAGATGCCGATCCGCGTCGGCGATGAGGAACACCGGTAACCGGGAGTGCGCCACGCTCTCCAGCCAGTCGCCGGCCAGCCAGTCGCCGGCCAGCCAGTCGCCGGCCGGACGGTCGGCGAGTTCGCCCACGGCCCACCCGGCGTCGCGCAGACTGTCCGCGACGTGGCGGGCGAGCCGCCGCTTGCCCTGCCCAGCCGGCCCGACCAGCAGGGCGCCGGAGCTGGGACGCCGTTCGCCGCACCACTGAAGGATCTGATGCGTCAGCAGTTCCCGGCCGTGCATCGGGACGACCGCGTGTTCCGGCAGCAGCAGCGTGGCGGGCCGGCTGATGTCCAGGTCAGGTCGCCAGCGCCGGATCGTCCCGGCGAGTTCGACGGGTTCGAGGCGGATCCGCCGTCCGGCCGCCTGGTCGACGATCGCCCGGAAGTCTTCGTCGGCCAGCAGCGGGGCGACCGGCCGCACCAGGGGCCGGCGTCTGGGCTCACCAGGGCGGGCCAGCACGCCCACCAAGATCTGTCCACTATATACAGCAGAACCGGCGGGCAATTGGTCGGAGAGAGCGGGCCGGCATTCTCGCGAACCGTCCGGAAGGGTGGCTGAATTATTGATCTCGATCGCGACCGGATGATCTCCGTCCAGCACCGACGTGATCCATTGGTCGCTACTCGTGAGTACGCCCCATCGGGTGATGAACGCGCTATTCACCCATTCGTGATCGATGATCTCTAATAGCGCGACCGCGGATTCCGCGCCGTTGCGCGGCCAGATCCGTTCGGCGGCGTACCGGTGGTCCGAGCCGGCCGGCGTGACCGTCGGCGAGGCGCCCGGAGGACAGACGTCCGAGCTGGTCAGCACCATGCGAGGGGCGATCAGTACGCCCGCTCCGGCGTATGGGGAGCCGTCGGCGGTCCCGATCCGGACGCGGCCGCGGTCTGCTTCGGACATCGAGAACCTGCTTCCGAGAGAACGTCGGTGACTCTCATGCCGACGCGTATGGTAGACCGCGTCACTCGTCCCGGCGGTGCGTCGGCGAGTCGTGATGACGACTGATGGGAATACGGAACTCTGCTCTAGAGTGCGGCGCATGCCTCGCCAGCCGGGAGATGTGCGCGCGCAGACAATCATGATTCCGATTGACCCGCCCGGCGTCGCGGCCCGAGCCGGGCGACGCCGGTACGCCGACCGCCGAATGGACGGCGTGGATCGCTTGCGCGATCCGGAGATCCGCCGATTGCAGGCCCTGCTGAGCACCGAGTCGACCGGGCAGAGCGGCGGCGGCCCGGGTGGCGACGGTGCGGCGGCCGATCTCGTCCACGGGCTCACCCAGCAGCTCGCCGAATCCGCCAGCCGCGGCGACCTTCCGGTGCTCCAGCGCTTCCTCGGCGCGGTCGTAGAGAACGACTCGCTGGCCAAGGCGCTGGCCGAAGTGGAGGGCGCGACCAGGTTCGGCAGCCTGATCGAATTGGCCCGCCGCCGTAAGGGCGCCAAGGCGCTGCATCAGGCGGTCAACGACGGGACGCGGACGGCCGACGAGATGCGGGCGGCGATCCGCGCGCAGCCCTGGGTCTTCGGCGGTCGCTACATGCCGCCGGTCGACCTGCAGGACATCGAGATCCTGACGACGGTCGACCTCGCGCTGATGCGCTCCGATGGCGCGATCCACCTCGTCACCATCGGCCCGGCGAACGTGCCCGACCTGATCGGCCGCGCCGACGACGGTCTGCGGGTCGGGCCGCTGGTGGACAGCCTGGTCCAGAAGACGATGAACTACCTGCACACGGTGGAGGCGCAGGAAGGGCTGATCCGCGAGAAGCTCGGCGTCGAGTCCAAGCGGGCGCTCGCGACCGTCCTGATCGGACATCCGGCCTACGCGACCGAGAAGGTCAAGGACGGCGTCCGCAACACCCTGCGTACCTTCAGCAGCCGGCTGGTGGGTCTGGAGATCATGACCTACCAGGAGCTGATGGCCAGTGTGGACCAGACCCTGGACCTCTACGAGCGGGGCGAGCTCGACCCGTTGGAAGGCTAGCGGCGCAGATCCCACCGGCGCACGGCCGCCTCGGCCCGCACGGTGACCTGATGGTCCGCGCCCAGCACCGCCCTGGCCCGCACGAACACCTGCTGATAGCGCCGCAACGCCAGCGCGGCGTCGGTCGCCTCCAGCCGGACCGCCTCGTTGAAGAGCGCGACGAGTCCAGCCTCGTCGTCCGGTTCCGGCATCTTCCGGTCGTACGCCGAAAGCGGCGTACCGGTCTGGTCGGTCGTGGTCTCCCTCTCCGGGAACGGGTTCGGCACCAGGCGAGCGGTTCTCGGCGCGACGCGGCCGGGGGCCAGCACCCGCGACGCCGCGCCCGCAGCGTGGGCGGCCAGCTGGAAGAACCACCAGCGGACCGCCGGGCGGAGCCGCGCGTACGCGGTGAAGGCGAGCCCAAGCGCCTGCAGGCTCAGCCAGTACTGAAGCTGCCATGCACCGGTGGACCCGGTCCGGGTCCGCGACACCGTCCGGGCGAAGGTTTCACACAACGCCGTCGTCACCGCGAACGGCGGTTCCGGTCCGTCACCCCGCCCGAGGTCCAGCAGATGCCGGATCAGCGGTCGCCAACGGTCCTCGTCCAAGCCGTCCAGCCCGCCGCCGACGGCCGAGAGCAGCATCGTCACCAGATCCCGGGTCAGCGACCCTGTCTCCCGGGCGGTCGCGAGATCGATGATCCGATACGCCCCGAGATCGGGTACGCCGCCCGGCGTCACCGGGATCAGGACGTTCAGCAGATGCAGGTCGCCGTGCGTACGCCCGCTCAGCACGTCGATGCGGGGCGGGGCGCCGTCCCACCAGTGCCCGGCGGCTGACGGCAGTGGATTGGGCAGGACCGGTCCGGCGGGATCGACCATGAGCCAGGCGTCGCGGATGTCCAGCAGTCCCGCTCGCCGGGCCCAGCCGTTCAGCGTTCCGCCGGACGCGACGGTGGCGCCGACCTCGTCCTGGAGGAACCGGCTGACCGAGACCGACGGCCGGGACAACCGGTGGTCGTTCCAGGACCCGGTCACTCCGTCGAGCACGAGCGCGCAGGCGTCGGCCAGGCGCTCGGGTGGGACTTCGGCCAGCGGGACGGTCGTGCCGCCGTCGGCCGCCAGGTCCTGGAACATCAGCACGTGGCCCGACTGGGTCGTGAGCGCGTCGAACCGCTGCCCCACCAGGTGGTCGCGGGCGAAACCAGTGGGGTCGTCGTCGAGGAAGAACCGATGCCGGGCGGGTTCGCCCGTCGGCCAGCCCGGCGAGGACGGGTTCTCCGGCCACGGCGGGATGCGTTTGACGAGCACCTTGTAGGAGACCCGGCCCCGGTCGACCAGGAGGCTGTGCAGGGACGCGCCGGAGTAGCCGTCCGACGACCGCCAGGGCGGCCGCGGCACGCGTACGCGATGGCCGTTGGCCCGGCACCAGCCGCGGACGGCGTCGGCGCTGTCCCTCCCGAGATAGTCGGCAAGCTGCCGGAACTCGTCCGGTTGCTCCATGGCGGGGACCTTAGCCGACCGCCGGGATTCCACTATCGGCAATCCGACGCTCCGTCCGCCGCCCGGGGGATGGCCGCGTGGAGGACGACGGCGTTCGATGGCTCGCGTGACAGTGCTTTCGCGGACGTTCGGGAGGATCGCGGCGCCGATCGTGATCGGCTACAGCTGGCTCGTGCTGGTCTACCTCATGGCGCGGCCCGGCCTGCCGTCGTTGTCGGCGGCGACCGGCGTCGTCGGCGTCCTCTACGAGGTCGCCCAGACGATGGGCAAGTACCTCGGCTTCGTCGCCGGGACGATCATCGCGTTCGGGCTCGGCTGGGCGACGATCTGGCTGGTGATGATCGGGCTGCGGGTGCTGCCCGTGCCGAAGGAGGTCCGGGAGATCCAGCTACGCCGGCCGGAGCTGGGCGACCGGCGACCCTCCTACGGCAACTTCCGCGAGGAGCCGACCACCGAATACGTGGTGCACGGGGTGGTGCCGCCCGAGCTGTACAGCCTCGGCCCGTTCGTCGACGACTTCCGCTGGATGTGCACGCAGGTCCAGATCTTCGTGGCGGCGCCCTGGCCGCTGGCGGCGCTGGCCGGGTACCTGTCGGCGGTCCAGTCGCGGTGGTGGCTGGTCGCGGTCCCGATCATGCTCGTCCTGCTGTTCTCGGGGTACCGCCGCTACATCCTGGCCTGCCGCATGCTCAGCCGGGCCGGGCTGGCGTACGCCGAGCAGATGCACGCCGAGGCCGAGCGGCGCTGGTTCGAGGGGCGCGAACGGGCCGCCTGATCCTCAGCTTTACCGTCATAAGCCGCATACCTCCTCATATGCTGACCCATCTGCTGAGAAGATACGGGGGTGACCGACCCCAGCCGACGACGCCGCTACCGCGCGGGCGCCCGCGACGTACGCGACGCGCTGCTGGGCCTGGTGCCGACGGCGGTGGCGCTGCTCGTGGCGTCGTGGCTGGTGGACGGCTTCGAGCTGACTCCGTGGTGGGCCGCGATCGTCCTGGCCGCCGCGACGGGCGTGGTCGACGCGGTCGCCCGGCCGCTGCTGCGCCTGCTGGCCGGCCGGGCCGGGGCGGTCATGGCGCTCACGGTCGGCCTCGTCGTGCAGCTCCTCGTGCTGTGGGTCGCCGTGCTGATCGTCCCGGGCGCGTCCATGAGCGGCGTGGGCGCGTTCCTCGGCACGCTGTTCGTGGTGGCGATCATCCTCGCGGTGACCCGCTGGCTGCTCGGCGTGAACGACAGCTCCTATCTGGTTTCGGACCTGATCCGGCGCGGTACGCGACGTCATCCCACCGACGCCGGTGACGGCACGGAGGGCGTCGTCGTGGTGCAGATCGACGGGATGCCCTATCCCGTCCTGCGGTTCGGTGTGCTCTCCGGCGACCTGCCGACCCTCGCCCGCTGGGTCCGGTCCGGCAGCCACGACATGGCGCAATGGTGGGCGCGCGTACCGTCGACGACGCCGGCCAGCCAGGCCGCGCTGCTGCACGGCACCAACGACGGCATCTGTGCCTTCCGCTGGTACGACAAGGAACTGGGGCGGCTGGTGGTCACCAATCGCCCGGCCGACGCGGCGCTGGTGGAGTCGCGGCTGTCGGACGGGCGGGGACTGCTCGCCGGCGGCGGCGTCAGCGTGTCCAACATGTTCAGCGGCGACGCCGCCACCTCGCTCATGGTGATGAGCCGCGTCTCCGGTACGCAGGGCCTCGGCCCCGGCCGGGCGTACCTGCGGTTCTTCGCCAGCCCGTTCGTCTTCGCCCGGGCGCTGGTGCTCACCGTCGGAGAGATGATCAAGGAGCTGTACCAGGGACGCCAGCAGCGCCTGAGGGGCGTCGAACCACGCATCCGCCGGCACGGTTCGTACGTCGCGCTGCGAGGTGCGACCAACGCCGTGCTGCGGGACCTGAACGTGGCGCTCGTGGCCGAGCACATGATGGCGGGCGCGCCGGTGATCTACGTCGACTTCGTCGACTACGACGAGATCGCCCACCACGCCGGGGTCGCCCGAGCCGAGTCCCTCGCGGCGTTGCGCGGGGTGGATCGCGTACTGAGCACATTGGAGCAGGTCGCGGCGGCCGCGCCGCGTCGCTATCGGTTCGTGGTGCTCTCCGACCACGGTCAGAGCCAGGGCGCCACCTTCCTCCAGCTCACCGGCCGAACCCTCGAAGCCGCCGTGCGGGAGCGCATCGGGGCCACCCCGGCGGCCTCGGTGGACGAGACGCAGGCGGTGGAGGCGTGGGGCCCGGTCAACGCCATGCTCACTCAGGTGCTCAGCGTCACGCGTACCACCTCGCAGTGGAGCGCCCGCCGCGAACAGCAGGCGGGCGGCGCGGGCATGGTGCTCGGACCTCGCCACGATCTCAGCGCCATCGGCCGCCCGGAGCTGGTGGTGGCCGGGTCCGGCAACCTCGGGCTGGTCTGGTTTCCGCGGCTGCCGGGCCGCGTGCCGTGGCGGACGCTGGAGCGCGAGTTCCCCGGCCTCGTGCCGGGACTGCTCACCGAGCCCGGGATCGGATTCGTGGTCGTGGACAGCGAGCGCGGTCCGCTGGCGATCGGACCCGCGGGCGTCCACGTGCTGACCGACGCGGTGATCGAGGGGACCGACCCGCTGTCGCCGTTCGGGCCGCGCGCCGCCGCGGACCTCGCCCGGGTGGCGGCCATGTCGACCGCGCCGGACATCATCGTCCACTCGACCTTCGACGACCGGACCGGCGAGGTGCACGCCTTCGAGGAACTGGTCGGCTGCCACGGCGGCCTGGGCGGCTGGCAGAACCGGGCCGCGCTCGTGCACCCGGCCGACTGGCCGCTGGACGACGACCTGCTGGACCGGTCCGTCGACGGCGAGGCCGTCCTCTACGGCGCGGACGTGGTGCACCGGCAACTCGTGCGCTGGCTCGAACGGTGCGGAGTACGCGCCGCCAAGCCGGACGAGTCATGAGGATCACCTGGCTGGGGCATTCGGCGGTGCTCCTCGAAGTCCCCGGTCTGCGCCTGCTGGCCGATCCGCTGGTCCGCCGCCGGATCGGCGGACTCGTCCGAGCCAAGCCGTTGCCGGAGGTGGCTGTGCACCTGGCTCGGCGTGATCCGCCGGTCGACGCCGTGCTCGTCTCCCACCTGCATCACGACCACTGCGACCTGCCGTCCTTGCGGGCACTGCGCGCACCGGTCGTCCTCGCGCCGCCGAGAGCGGGCGCGTGGCTGCGCAGCCAGGGCGTCGACGGCGTGATCGAGGCGACCGTGGGCGGCAGTACGCATCTCGGCGCGGGAGTCACCGTGACCGCCGTTCACGCCGAGCACCAGGGTCGCCGCGAACCGCGCGGGCCGTCCGCCGTGGCCGTCGGCCATGTCGTCGACACCCCGGACGGGTCGGTCTGGCTGGCCGGCGACACCGGGCCGCATCAGTCCTTCCGCGATCTCCGGTACGCCACCCGGACCGGACGGCTCGACGTGGCGGTCGTCCCGGTGTGGGGCTGGGGTCCCACCCTCGGGCCGGGCCACCTGGATCCGCGTACGGCGGCTCGGGCGGCCGTGCTGTCCGGAGCGTCGCAGGCGATCCCTGTGCACTGGGGAACGCTGCATCCGTTGGGACTGCGGCGATTCATGGGATCCGTGCTGACTCAGCCGGGGCCGCTGTTCGCCGAGGCGCTCTACGGCACCGGAGTCCGGCCGCACGTCCTACGCGTCGGCGAGCACCTCGACGTCCAACCGATCAGCTAGCCGATCACTGCGGGGGCGGGGCGGTGCTTTCGCGTACGGTCAGCGTCGTACCGAGTTCGAGCCCGACCTGCGGCGTGCGTTCCCCCCGGCCGAGCGCTAGCGCCAACTCGGTCGCGGCGACCGCCATCTCCGTCAGCGGCTGGTGGATCGTGGTCAGCGGGGGATCGGTCAGCGCCGCGATCGGCAGGTCGTCGAAGCCGACCACACTGAGATCCGCCGGTACGCGCAGCCCCGCCACCCGGGCGGCCTGGTAGACGCCGAGGGCCTGCAGGTCGTTGCTGGCGAAGATCGCGGTGGGCCGGTCGGGCCGGCTCAACAGGGTCTGCGCGGCCGTGTAGCCGCCTTCGCGGGTCAGCTCGGCGTGCACCACCAGATGCGGCACGAGCAGCCGTCCCGCCGTCTCCAGCGCCGCGCGGTAGCCGTCGAGCCGGGCGCGGCAGTAGAGCTGGTCACCGGGCCCGGCGATCATGCCGATCTGGCGATGGCCCAGTTCGAGGAGATGGCGCGTCGCCGTACGCCCGCCGTTCCAGTTGGTGGCTCCCACGAACGGCACGTCCTCGGGCAGTTCGCCGCTCGGGTCGAACACCACGAACGGGATGCCCTGCGCCTTGAGCTGACTGCGTTGCTCGCCGGACAGCTGCGCCACAGTGACCACACAGGACGGACGGCGGGCCAGGGCGTCGTCGATCCAGTACCGGATGGCGCCCCGATGCGGCCCGAACTCGGTCAGCACCACGCCCATGCGGTGCTCCCGGGCGACCCGCTGCACCCCGTGGATGATCTGCAGGCCCCACTGGTGTTCCAACTCGTCGAAGACCAGCTCCATCAGCTTGTTCGGGTTCGGCCCGGTGCTGGGCTTGCGGTAGCCGGTCTCGCTGATCACCGCCTCGACCCGGGCGCGGGTGTCGGCCGCGACGCCCCGGCGGCCGTTGATGACCTTGGACACGGTCGGGATCGACACCCCGGCCGACTCCGCGATGTAGGAGATCGTCACCGGGCGGGCGTCGTCGTCGGCGTCGGGCACCTGGCTCTCCTCCTTCCCGCGCCGTGCGCCGGTCCACCCGGCCGGCGTCCTCGTGAACGCGGCTGCGCGGCGGACCGGCGTACGGCGCAAAGGATACTGCCAAGCGGTCCCCGCTAGGCCGCTTCGGCGGTGGGCTCGGCGGCGGGCTCGGCGGTGGGCTCGGCGGGCTCGTAGTCGAACCAGTCGAACCGCACCGTGCCGGCGGCCGCGTACATGCCGATCACCCGGCCGGTGAAGCCACCGGCGACCTCCGTCGACAGGTAGCGGCCGTCCAGCTCGGCCAGCACGTCGAAGGCGCCGTCGGCGTACTCGACACCCAGGCGCAGCCGATCCGGCTCCTTGCACGGGTTCCAGTCCGCCGGGTCGGTCGCGAGCACGTCGACCCGCAGCCGGACCTTCTCACCTGGCACGGCCTTCTCACCTGGCACGGCCTTCCCACCTGGCACGGCCTTCTCACCTGGCAAGGCCTTCTCACCCGGCATGGCCTTCGACGCGACGGTGGTGCGTACCGAGCCGAGCCGGGCGAGCACGCTCACCTGGCCGTCGCCCGCCTCGATCTCGTAGTGGTGCCGCTCGTCCAGGCGTACCGCCAGGCCGCCACGGCCGTCCGCGGTGTCGATCAGGGTCCGCGCCCGGCACGACAGGTGCTGCTGGCGACGGCCGACGAAGATCACCTCCGGGTGGTCCAGCGAATCGCCTCGGGCCCGCAGCGTGAGCCAGCCGCTCCGTTCGGCCAGCGACCAGTACGGCGCCGGCCGGGAGCGTACGGACACCCAGCGCGGATGCAGCCGCTCGGCGTCGAAGTCGTCCCGGACGGGCGGTGCGGGGACGGGCGACGGCGGCCATGGCGGGACGGCCGTCGCCGGGGCGACCTCGCCGACCACGGGCCAGCCGTCGACCCAGGTGACCGGGGCGAGGAAGGTCTCCCGGCCGAGCACATGCCAGCCGGGTGTCCCGCCACGCGGGCGTACGCCGAGCAACACCAGCCACCACGACCCGTCGGCGGCCTGGACGAGGTCGGCGTGGCCCGTGTTCTGGATCGGCCGGTGGGTGCCCCGGTGCGTGAGGATCGGATTGGCCGGGCACGGCTCGAACGGCCCGTCCGGCGCGGGGCCCCGGGCGATGGACACGGCGTGTCCCCGCTCGGTGCCGCCCTCGGCGATCATCAGATACCAGTAGTCGCCGACCCGGTAGAGATGCGGGGCTTCCGGCGCCTGGGCTCCCGGCGTACCGGACCACAAGCGGACCGGCTCGCCGATCGCCTGCCCGGTCGCCGGGTCGAGCTGCACCTGCGTCACCCCGGCAGTGGTACAGAAGCAGCGGCCATGCTCGTCCCAGGCCAGATCGGGATCGATCCCGACCACGCCCGGCAGCAGCGTCGGCTCCGACCAGGGTCCGGCCGGATCGGTCGCCGTGACGAGGAGGTTGCCGACCCCGACGTTGGTCGTGATCAGCCAGAACCGGCCGTCGTGGTGACGCAGCGTCGGTGCGTACACCCCGGCCGACGACGGCATGTCCGCCGTCAGCACGAGTTGGCTCGGCCGGTCCAGAGCGTTGCCGATCTGCTCCCAGTGCACCAGGTCGCGGCTGTGAAACACCGGTACGCCCGGGAAGTACTCGAAGCTCGAGCACGCCAGGTAGTAGTCGTCGCCGACCCGGCAGACGCTGGGATCGGGGTGGAACCCGGCGATGACCGGGTTCGCGAAGGTCTCGTCGGGCCAGTCGCTCGCGGTGGCGGCGACGGCCGGGGCCGGCTGGGGAGTCGAACTCACGCGCAGGGTTCCTTTCACTGTCCGGTGCCGTGCTTCTCGCGGATGCCCTCGTAGAACTTCCGAAGGTCGTCGCCGCCCTGCTTGCGCCAGGCGGCGACGGCGGCCCGGTAGTCGTCGATCGACTTGCGACCCGACCGCACATCCTTGATGGTGTCCTCGACCTGCTGGCCGATCGAGGCGTACTGGGCGGGCTCGGTGACGTTCATCGCGAAGAACATCGGCCGGACCGCGTGCTTGACCGCGTCCGCCTGCCAAGCGGCGTAGTCCCTGACGACCTGGGTGAACCCGTTCTTGACCAGCGACACCTGCGGCCCGCTGACGAGGAACTGGTAACTGGTCGCCACATCCTTGGAACCCTGCTGGGTCAGCACCGGATTGCCCCCGGTCATCGTGTAGTCGACGTCCGCCGCGCCGAAGTTGACCAGCAGATACTCCTTCGACCCGTACGGCGCGGCGAGGAAGTTCGCGATGGCCAGCGCTTCGCGGATCTGCTTGTCCGACAGCTTCCTGTTCAGGTAGCTGAACCAGCCCGCGCCGGGGCCGAGCTGGATCTGCGGCGTACCGCCGGTGGCGCTGAAGACCTTGACCAGCTGGCGGCTGTACGCCGGATTCGCCGCGGTGCCGCCCTTGTGGTCGTCGCCGTCCATCGCGCCGGTGCCGCCCGCGCCGATGGCGACCTTGCCGCTCCAGAACCGTTGCTGGCCGTTGCCGGTGTTGCCGGCGAGCGCGTCCGGGTGGACGTAGCCGGCCTTGGCGAGCCGGGCTGCGAACGACATCGCCTCGACGATCCCGTCGGTCTCATACTGGTGGACCAGCTTGCCGTCCGGTCCGGGATTCCAGGTGCTGACCACGCCGTACGGGAAGAGCAGGAACGGCCACAGGTCGTCGAAGGCCCAGCGGCCCGCGTTCGCGTCCGTCAGCAGTTTGCCGGCCGAGAACAGGTCATCGGCCGACTTCAGGTCCGGCGAGACTCCGGCGGCTTCGAGCAAGTCCTTGCGGTAGAACAGATATCCCGGGAAGTTGTTCGGCGAGGAGAACGACGGGATGCCGTAGAGCTTGCCGTTCCACACCCCGGCCTGCCACGCCGCCGACGGGATGTTGGCCAGGTTCGGATACTGGGCGACCTTGTCGCCGGACAGATACGGGGTCAGGTCGACGAACTGCTCGACCGCCGTGCCGAGGTTCAGCTTCTGGTTGCCCCAGGACGGGATCTGGAGCCAGTCGGGCAGTTTGCCCGCCGCGAACAACGCCGGAAGGGTGTCCACATAGGTGTTTCCGTCGGCGGGCTGCATCGTCATCGTCGAACCGAGGGCGGCGTTCACCGCGTCGTAGTAGGTGTTACCGCTTGACGGTGGAATGGCGCCCCACAACGGCGTACGCGTGGAGAAGACACCGCCGGACCCGGGTATCGCGGCGACCGTCTGGGCCGGAGTGGCGGGATAGCTGAGGAAGGCCGGATCGGACGCGGCGCCGGTGGCGCCGGTGACACTGGGGATGTCCGGCGTGACCGAGGTGCTCGGGATGTACTTGGGCAGGGCCCGCTTGAGCTCGTCGGCGCCGGTCGTGCCGGGGGCGTTGGTCTTGTCGCCCGGACCGCAGGCGGTCAGACCGCCGGTCGCCAGCGCTCCGGCGGCGGCTGCCGCACCGGTGAGGACGGCCCGCCGGGAGAGTCGCGTTGCTTCGGGAAACGACGTCATGGAAACCACCTTGAGGAAGAGGGGGAGCCGGTGGCGGCCTGGCAAGACCCAAGCCGGGCCGCCACCGGCAGCTGCGGAGGCCGGCCCGCCCTGGCTGGGTTTCAGCCGGTCGCGCGGGCCGAGCCGTTGAGGCTTCAGCCGGTTGTGCAGGCGGAGCCGTTGAGGGCGAAGCTCGTCGGGCTGGCGTCGTTGCTGGACCAGGTGCCGGTGAAGCCGATCGACTGGGAGCCGCCCGCCGGGATGGTCGCGTTGTAGGCGGCGTTGACGGCGGTGACCGCGGCCCCGGACTGGGTGACCGTGGCGTTCCACGCGTTGCCGACCCGGGTGTCGCCCGGGAACGTCCAGGTGAGCCGCCACCCGGTGATCGCGCTGCTCCCGGTGTTGGCGACGGTCACGTTCGCCACGAGACCGCCCGGCCACTCGCTCGACTTCACGTACGCGACTCGGCACGAGCCGCCCTGACTCGGACTGGTGCTCGGACTAGTGCTCGGCGACGCGGATGCCGAAGCCGAGGCGGAGGCAGACGCCGACGCGCTGGGACTGGTGCCCGTCCCCGGGTGCAACTGCACCACGACGATCGAGTACGCCGGCACGGTCTGCGTCCCGGAGCTGCCGGTCGTGGCCGATCCGATGCCGGACGCGTTCTTCAGGTACGAGTAGACCGTCGGGCTGCCCGCCGCCGCGGTGAATCCGCTGTAGGAGAGGCCCACCGACACATCGTTGTTCGGGTCCTTGTTGATCAGCATGACCGACAGGTCGGCGTTGACGCGCTTGACCGCGTGCGCCGACAACAGTGACGACGAGCTGGTGGCCTGGACGAGCGAGTCGCCCGGACTGAACAGCTTCGTCATCAGCTGGATGCCGTAGTACGGCGCGAACGGCGTGTTCGCCGCCGGCTCACAGGACGCGCCGCTGGAGACCACGCCTCCGTCGTTGTAGTCGGTCGCGCCCTGGATCGTGGTGACCTTGCTGCAGTCGGTGCCGTTGCGCAGGTTCCACCAGTCCATGGTGAACGCGCCGTTCTCGAGCCAGGACAGGTAGGTGTCCGGGGCGTACAGCCCGGCGGGGGAGGTGTCGACGGCGTACTGCGAGTTGCCCTCGGTCACCGCGATGCCGACGTTGGGCGCGTTCGTGCCCGCGTACTGGGTGATCAGCGTACGCAGGGTGCTCGTCATCGCCGGGATCTCCGCCTGCGGCTTGCCCAATAGCTCGGCTTCGCTGGTGCTGTACGGGTAGTGGTGCACGATCACGTAGTCGATGCGGGACCCGGCGATCGACAGGACGGTGTGGTTCCAGTCCATCGTGTCGCCGGACCCGATCACGCCGTCGGGCCAGTTGTTGGGCGTCGTCAGCACCGCACCGATCTTGATCGTCGGGTCGACCGCCTTCATCGCGGTGATGAACTGCAGCAGGTTCGTCGCGTACGCCGCCGGGCTCTTGTCCGCGTGGTTGTCGGTCTCCCACTGCGCGCCGTAGTGGCCGTTGCCGTACAGCTCGTTGCCGATCTCCCAGTACTTGATGCCGTAGCCCTTGGTGACGTTGGCGTAGCGCACCCAGTCGGCGGCCTCCTGCGGCGTGCCGGAACCGTAGTTCGCGGTGATGATCGGCTGCGCGCCGGCCGCCTTCACGGTGGCGACGTACTTGTCGAACTCGGTGTTCGGCGCGACGTAGCCACCGCCTTCGACGGTGTGCGTCTGCCAGTGATATCCGTCGGCGTACCCGCCGCCGGGGTAGCGCACCAGTTTCATGCCCGCGTTGGCGAGCAGCTGGGTCGTCTCCGGATCGTTCATCCGGCCGTCCCACACGGCCACGTTCATGCCCACGGCTTCGGTGGGAATGGTGGCCAACCGCTGGCCGGCGTTGACCGACACGGTCGCGGCCGTCGCGGCGGCAGCGGGCAACGTGACCGCGGCAGCGGCGCCGGCGGCGATCGTCAGGACGGCGAGGGCGGGAGCGAGGGACCTTCGGAGGTTCGTGGAGCCGGACATGGGGCCTCCCAAACGAGAAATGGGCGTTTCTCGGCTTCGGACGATCGAGGGGGCACGACGTTGTGTCCAGTTAGGGCAGAATGCCTGGAAACTTTCTCGACATCGGTCCGATAGTTTCTGGAGACTAGTGTCGCCGGGCCGCTGCGTCAACGAGTTCGATATCAGCGAGTTCCATTCAGGACGCGCGCGGAAATCCTTGGCACGGCGTGGTCCGCGTACCTACGCTGCGGCTATGACGCCCTTCGATCTGACGACCGGCTCCGACACCGACTGGGCGGACGTCTACCGGCTGCACGCGAACCATCGCACCCAGGCGGCGCCGGCCGAGTCCATCACCACCGAGGCCGACTACCGCGCCCGGCTCAGCCACCTGCCGCCCTCGGCCCACGCCGCCGCCTGGGCCCATCGGGCCCCCACCGGCCACATCGTCGCGTTCGCCTGGGCCGTGCTCCACTCCGCGCGTACCGTCTGGGTCTCGGACCTGATCGTCGCGCCTGAGCACCGCCGCCAGGGGCACGGCCGCGCGCTGTTCACGCTCGTCAAGGGGTACGCCGAAAGCAGGGGCTGTCGTTCGGTGGCCGGTTCGGTGCTCACCGAGCCCGGCCGCGCCTTCGTCACCGCCCTCGGCGGGCGCGAGTCCAATCGCAGCCGCCGCAGCGTCTGGCACCCGCCGCTGGACGCGGACCTGCGCCGCGACCTGCCGGATGGTTACCACCTGCGATCGTGGATCGGTGCGACCCCGGACGACCTGCTCGACTCTTTCGTCCGCGCCCGGGCGGCGATCAACGACGCGCCCCGCGACGCCGCGATCGACGACGAAGTCTGGACGCCCGAACGCCTCCGCGAAATCGAAAAAGCCGCCGCCGACCGGGGCAACGAAGTGCGGGTCACCGCCGCCCTCACCGCCGACGGGACGGTGGCCGGCTTCACCGACCTACGCGTGACCGGCACTCAGGCGATGGTCGACGACACCGCCGTGCTCCCCGAGCATCGCAACCGACGGCTCGCCCAAGCCGTGAAGTACGAGTCGCTCCGTCTCCTCGTTGCCGACCATCCAGCGGTCGCTACCGTCTCCACCAGCAACGACGCAACGAACGCGGCGATGATCGCCGTGAACACGAAGCTCGGCTTCGTCGAGACGGCGACCTGGACGCACGTCCTCGTCACCGTGTGATCGCCATCGTTTGATCGTCACTGTGTGATCGTCACTGTGCGATCGTCACTGTGTGATCGTCAGTGTGCGATCGTCATCGTGTGATCGGCAGCTCGCCGATCAGCTTCTCGACGCGGTTGCGGATGTCGTCGCGGATGGCGCGTACGGCGTCGAGTCCTTGCCCGGCCGGATCGTCGAGCACCCAGTCCTCGTGCCGCTGACCCGGGAAGTAGGGGCAGACATCCCCGCAGCCCATGGTGATCACCACCGAGGACGCCTCAGAGTCCTCGGGCGTGAGGATCCTCGGCCGCTGGCCGGTGATGTCGATGCCGACCTCGGCCATCGCTTGCACCGCGACGGGATTGATCTGATCGGCGGGCGCGGACCCCGCCGACCGGACCTCGACGGCGTCCCCGGCCAGCGTACGCAGAAAGCCGGCGGCCATCTGCGAGCGCCCGGCATTGTGGACGCACACGAACAGCACACTGGGCCGGTTGGTCATGACGGGCTCCTCACGGGAGATGCGTTCGCGGTTTGGCGGTCGGCGAGAGGTTCGACGGCGGGTGCGGCGACGACGGCGCTCGGCTGCGGGTAAAGCACTGCTACGACCGCAAGCCCAACGGCGGCGCCGATGATCTGGAACGTGACGAAGGCCGGGACCGAATTCGGGCTGATCCCAGCGAAGGTGTCGGTGAAGGCGCGGCCGACCGTGACGGCTGGATTCGCGAAGCTCGTGGAGCTGGTGAACCAGTACGCGGCGCCGATGTAGGCACCGACCGCGACGGGGGCGAACTGCGTCCGACGTGAGCGGATCAAGGCGAAGATCAGCACGATCAGGCCGCCGGTCGCGACCACCTCGCCGAGCCACAGGTGCGGCGCTGTCCGGGTCGTGGTCGCCCATGTCACCGCCGGCAGGCCGAACATCAGGTTGGCCAGTACCGTCCCACTCACCGCGCCGAAGACTTGCCCGACAACGTATGCAGCAGCCTCGACCGTACCGATCGCGCCGATGTCCCGGCGATGCGACCACCAGTCGGCGAGGGTGACGACGGGATTGAAGTGGGCTCCGGAAACCGGACCGAGGACGAGGATGAGCACCGCGAGCGCGAGCATCGTGGCGATCGAGTTCTCGAGCAGCCGCAGTCCGGCGTCGCCGGGGGAGAGGCGGTCCGCCATGATGCCGGATCCGACGACGGCCACCACGAGGAGCATCGTCCCCAGGTATTCGGCGATCAGCCGGCGAGCCTGGACGGGGCGGCTGATCATGGGTGGTGCTCCTCGACCGTGGGGGCGAGTCGTCCGATGCGGTCCGCGAGATCCGCATACGCCGCCTCGAAGGCTTCGGCGGTTCCGACCGGCACAGGGTCGGGGACCGACCAGTGCAGCCGGGTTCGGTCGGCGGGCAGCGTCTCGTGGACGTGATCGCACACCGCGATCAGCAGATCTCCGTCGGCGGCGACCTCGTCGAGCCGGTGCGTCGCGGTGGGGTCGAGCCGGAGTCCGTGACGCCGGGCGGTGCGTACCGCCTGCGGATTGACGCGATCGGCTGGCTCGGTCCCGGCCGAGGCCACCGGGATGGCGCTGTGCCCGCCCCACAAGGCGGCGGCCAACTGGGATCGCGCGGAGTTGCGCGTACACACGAAGACGACCCGTGGTGGGGCCGCCAGCCGAGGAGGGTGGAGCGCGGTGAGCGCTGCCGGACGCAGTTGCAGGTAGCTGCGCCGGCGATCGTGTTCCGACCGGCGACGCTCGATCACCCCCGCGTCGGTGAGCACACCGAGGTGGTGCGCGACGAGGTTGGTGGGCATCCCCAGGTGGACGCCGATCTCGCTGGGAGAGGCGTCGCCGATGGCGAGGATGTCCGAGATCGCGAGGCGAGCCGGATCACCGAGGGCGGCGTGGACCTTCGCCCGCGCTTCGAGGGAAGGAAGCTCAACGTTCATTGCCTCAAAAATTACTGAGGTAATGTGCTGGTGTCAATGAGCCCCGGTGTCGATCGGCCGGGGTCAACCAGAAGGCCCGGCCTCCCCCGAGGTGGCCGGGCTCATCTGCGGTGTGTCGGGCGAACTGGTTGCCATCTCAGGCGACCTGATCGGGTGGGTCCGGGCGGACCGGGTTGGTGTGTCAGGCGACGTCGAGCAGGGCGGACAGGGCGCCCAGCTTGGCGCGATCGGCCCGGTAGTACACCCAGGTGCCGCGCCGGTCGGACGAGACGAGGCCCGCCTCGCGCAGCGTCTTGAGGTGGTGGGAGATCGTCGGCCCGGACAGCTCGAACGCCGGAGTGAGGTCGCAGACGCAGATCTCGCCGTCGGCCGCCGAGGCGATCATCGACATCAGCTGCAGCCGGACCGGGTCGCCGAGCGCCTTGAACGCCGGGGCGAGTTCGGCGGCGGCTGCCGCGTCGACGGGCTGTGCCGCCAGCGGTGCGCAGCACGTGCCGTCCTCGGCGACCTCGATGAGCGGAAGCAGCTGTTTCGACATACCTCTAGTTTGACAGACGTCGAACGGTCCTGCCAGACGCGGTGGCCGGGGCCACATCGTCAGCCGCAGCAGGATCCGCCGGACGCCTTCGCGCCGACCTCGACGAGGGGCAGCGTCGCCAGCCCGCCGCTGACTCCCGTGGCGAGGCCGCGTTTGATCTCGACCGCCGTCGGGGCGGGCGAACTGCCGCAGCAGCTCGCGCCGTCGTCCTCGCCGAGGGCGGCGCTGGAACTGCATACGCCGGTCTCGGGCAGCTCGAGGTGCACGTCGCGGGCCGCCTCCCAGTCACCGGCGAGCGCGGCGACGACCGAACGGGCCTGTTCGTAGCCGGTGGCGAGCAGGAAGGTGGGCGCGCGACCGTAGGACTTCGCTCCGACGACATAGAACCCCGGTTCCGGGTGGCTCAGCTCGTCGACGCCGTGCGGCGGGACGGTGCCGCAGGAGTGCTTGTTCGGGTCGATCAGCGGGGCGAGCGTACGCGTGGAGCCGAGGATCGGGTCGAGGTCCAGGCGTAGCTCCGACGCCGCGGTGTGGTCGGGCCGGGCGCCGGTGGCGTTGACGATGACGGCCGCGTCGACCTTGCGCCCGTCCGCCGACACGAGCCCCTGCTCGGTGACCTCCGCGACGAGGAACCCGGTGTGCACGGCGAGCTTCCCCGCGTCGACCAGCGCGCGTACGCGGGTGCCGATCGCACCGCGGGCGGGCAGCTCGTCCGCGGCCCCACCGCCGTAGGCGCGTGACGGGTTGGGGGCGCGCAGCAGCCAGTGCACGGTGGTGCCCGGCTCGGACTCGGCCAGTTCGGCGAGGGCGAGGAGGGTGCCGGTCGCGGAGTGCCCGGCACCGATTACGGCGACGGTCTTGCCCGCGAACTCGCCACGCAGCCGGCCGAGGACGTCGGGCATGCCGTCGAACACCCGCCCGGCGGCGTACGCGCCGACCTCCCCGTTAGCCGGGATTCCGTTGCCGCCCACCGGGTTCGGCGTACGCCACGTGCCGGACGCGTCGATCACCGCCGACGCTGTCAGCTCGGTGCCGTCGGCGAGCCGGATCAGGTACGCGGACGTCTCGCGGCCGGTAGTGCGTACCTTGTCGAAGCCCTGTCGCGCGATCGCCGTGACCGTCGCGCCGAACCGGAGGCGCGGCGCGATCGCCGGGTGCGCGGCCAGCGGCGCGAGGTAGCTCGCGATCAGCTCGCCGCCGGTCGGCAGCTTCTCGGCGTCGGGCGCCGTCCAGCCGGTGGCTTCCAGCAGGACGCGGGCGGCGGGGTCGGTGTCGAACCGCCACGGGGAGAACAGCCGCACGTGCGCCCATTCGCCGATGGCGGCGGCGACGGTGTCACCGGCTTCCAGGACGACGAAGTCGAGTCCTCGGGTCGCGAGGTGGGCGGCGGCGGCCAGGCCGACCGGCCCGGCCCCGATCACGGCGACTGGGGGAGGTGTGGTGGTGCTCATGAGGTCCCCTTCCCGGCACTTCGGCCGAGCTGTTTAGAAAATTCTCGAACCAACGTTGTTTAGAGTGCCCCCTAATTAGGTGTCTGTCAAATCAGAAGCTCAGATCGGCGGCTCAGCCGCGCGGGGCGTACATGATCACGGCCACCCCGACCAGGCAGATCAGGGCGCCGATGAGGTCGTACCGGTCCGGCCGGAACTTGTCGACGATGACGCCCCAGGCCAGCGAACCGGCGACGAACACCCCGCCGTAGGCGGCCAGGATGCGGCCGAAGTTGGCGTCGGGCTGGAACGTGGCCACGAACCCGTACGCGCCGAGTGCGACCACGCCGGCGGCGATGAACCACAATCCACGATGTTCCCGCCAGCCCTGCCAGACCAGCCACGCCCCGCCGATCTCGAACAGCGCGGCCAACACGAACAGGGCGATGGAGCGCGTGATCGTCATGGGCGCAGGATATCCGCGCAGATCACGAGGCTGGCGTACGCCAATCGGCGGTCAGCATCGGGGCTCGCCTCGGACGAGATCGGCGAACGGCAGGGGACAGCAGTCGGTGGTGGCGCAAGTGGCCAGGTCGTCACAGCCCGCCTCCAGCGCCGTACGCAGGCTGGCCGCGATGACCTGGAGGTCGGCGATCTTCGCCTCGATCTCGGTGAGCTTGGCCGACGCCCGGTGCTGCAGACTGGAGTCACCGCGACGGCTGTGCCGATGCGTACCGAGGTCGACCAGATCGGCGACTTCGTCAAGGGTGAATCCCAGGCGCTGCGCGGTCTTGATGACGCGCAGCGTGGTCAGCGCCTCGCGTGGATAGAGCCGGTGGCCGCCGGGGCTGCGGCGAGGTTCGGTCAGCAGGCCCCGGCGCTCGTAGTAGCGCAGCGTCTGCGGGTTGACCCCGGCGGCGTCGGCGAGTTCGCCGCTACGCAGACCCGGGCTCATGCCCGGCTCCGGACGGCGGCCGCCCGTGCTTCGAGCGCGTCCAGCACCTCGACGTGCCCGGCCGGGACTTCGACGTCGAGGCGTACCACTCCTGGCTCGGGTGTGCCGACGGTGAAGGTGAAGAAGGAACAGCATCGCGTCTCGCGGTCGGCGAGATCGCGTACCACTTGGGCAAAGCCGGCATCGCCGGCCAGGACGACGCGCAGGCGCCGAGGCGCGAGCCGTTCCCCGGCGCGGACCGAGGCGGTGAACAGCGCGTCGAATTCCGCGAGGCGCAACGGCTGCTCGGCGGTCGGCAAGGTGCACGCCTCCGGAACCCACCCCAGGTCAGCGGGGATCTGATCGGTCATGGTCCCACGGTAAACCCGTACCTGGGTACCGGATGCAAGAGCGGCGCCGAACGAATCCGTTCGCCCGCGTGTCGGCCGGGTCGGCCGTGTGGCCGGGGCGCATGCTGGCCCTGGTGGGCGCGTCGTGATGCGCGCGAGCGGACTTCGGGGGACGGATGCGCGCCGACGATCGGCTGTTGTGGCGGACCGAACGGTGGTTCCTCCGGCAGGGCCTGCCGCAACTCATCGAGGGCTACGACTTCCGCCAGGTCGTCGCGCGGATGCTGCCGTTCCTGGCGTTCACCGCGCTGCTCTGGCTGGACATGTTCGCCGCGATCAGCCCGTGGACCGCGGGGCTCATCGGCGCGATCGTGGCATTGGCGGTGTGGGGGTGGCTGACCCGGTTCGGCCGGCGGCCCTCGCCGCGACTCTCCACCCGGACCGCCGTCCTGCTGCTGGCGGCCCACGCCCTGATTCCGCCCGCGATGTTCCTGCTCGCGGCGATGCTCGGCTGGATCGACGTGAACCTGTACCTGCTCGGCGGCCTGGTCGAGGTGTCCGTGGGGGCCGGCGAGGACTTCACGGACGCGGACTTCCGGGCGATCGTGCTCACGGTGACGGCCACCTGGGTGCTCCTCGACGCGGCGCTCATCGCGATCGGCTACGTGATCACCAGCAACGGGTTGTTCGCGCTGACGCTACGGGCTTTGCGGCACGCCGGGCAGGACCTGCGCCAGACGGTTCGGCTCCAGGGCCGGGCGCTGCCGGTGGTGATGTTCGCGACCTTGTTCCTGTTCTTCACCAACGAACTCTGGCAGGCCTGCAACCGCCTCGGCTGGGCCCGGATCGGCCTGCTGGTCGGGGTGTTCGCACTGATCGCCAGCCTCGCCGTCGGCGTACGCCTCAATCAGGAGGCGGCCCGGATCGAACACGACTTCACCCCGGCCGGAGTGGCCGACGCCTGCCGGGGTACGCCGCTCGCCCATCGCGCGACGAGCATCAGCGGCCTGGCCCCGATCCCGCTGCGTCCCCGGCAGCGCATCAACGTGCTGTTCGTCCTCGCCGTACGCCAGCTCGTCCGGGCGGCGATCGTCGGTGCGGGCCTGTTCGCGATCCTCATGGTCTTCGGCCTCGTCGTGGTCTACCCGGCGATCGCCCAGAAGTGGATCGACGCGCCCGTGGCGTACTCGAAGCTGTTCCCGGGGCAGCCCCTGGCGATGTTCAAACTGGCGATGCTGCTGGCCGGGTTCGGCGGGATGAACTTCATGGTCAACGGGATGAGCGATCCGGACGACCGCGCCGAGTACTTCGCCCCCAGCGTCGACGAGCTACAACGAGTCCTCGGCGTGCATGCGGCGTACACGGAGCTGCGGCATCAGGCCCAATAGCGCGTCAAGCGCTTCAGGTCCGCTAAGCGCTTCAGGCCCGATTAGCGCGTCAGGCGCGATAAGCGGTGGCGCGTCTTCGGCCGAGCGGGCACGATGGCTCTATGACTACCACTGGCAGCTCCGTGAACGTGATCGTCGTTCGGTGATCACCCGTCGACGTATCCGTTGGACTGCCAGGAGAGACTTTGAACCCCATCGACATATCGCGCCACCCTGCCCTGGAGATCGCCTGCGACGAATCAGGCTGGGAAGGTAGCAACTTCGCCGCCGCGAACTCCGGCGTCATCGCGTACGCCAGCGTCCGGTTGTCCGTCGACGACGCCGAGGCGTGCGTACGGCTGCTGCGCGGCCGAACCGAGCGGCAGCACCACGAATTCAAGGCCGGCCATCTGATCCGGAACACGGACGGAGCCGGCCTCGCCGCGTTCCTCGGACCGGACGGTCCTGTGCACGGCCGGGCCTGGGTCCATCTGACCCACAAGTCCTGCTTCATCATCGGCCGCGTCCTCGACATCTTCCTCGGAGACTTCGCCGACACGGTCAGCCTGGGCCTGCGGCCCGATCCACGGCTGGCGGCCCGGGCGACCGAGCTGTGCCGATCCGGCCGGGAGATCTTCGGCCGCGAACGGTGGCAGGCCTTCCTGTCCGCCACCAACCTGGTGCTGCGCGAGAACCGGCACCCCAAGGTGCACGGGCCGGTGGACGCCTTCTTCGACCAGGTCGACGCCCTGCGCGCAGCGGCGGCGAAGACCGCCGACGGTTGGCTCGCCGAGCTGCTCGGCGACCTGGCCGACGCCCGGCCAGGCGGCTACGCAGCGCGCATCCGGCTGATCGAGAACCACGTCCTGCGACCCGTGCTGGAGCCGCTGCTCCCGGCGCTGGCGCGCACCGTCCTGCACTGGAGCGCCGGTACGCGGCCCATCGCGATCGTCCACGACGAGCAGTCGGCGCTGACCGAACGACGGATCCAGCGACTCGAACACGTGCTGGCCGAACCGCCGCTGGAACTGATCCGGCCGCCCGTCCAAGGCCGGTTCCTCCAGTTCCGCCAGACGGACTCGCGTACCGAGCCCCGCGTCCAGGTCGCCGACGTCCTCGCCGGGGTGACCCGCAAGATCGCCTCCGGTGGCTCGCTCCGGGCGAACCATCCAGAGCTGGCCGAGCTGATCCAGCCGTACCTCGATCCAGCCTCCTGCTGGTGCGCTTGGCCGGCTGACCGAGCGGCCTAGCCGCGGAATGTGATGGTCATTCGCCCTCCGCATGCGCGCGGCGGTCGTTTCGCGGGCCCGGTCGTTTCGCGGGGCGGTCGTTTCGTGTGGCGGTCGTTTCGTGTGGCGGTCGGTTCGCGGGGCGGTCGCCAAGCGCAGCGGTCATTTTGCTGGGCGGTCGCCAAGCGCAGCGGTCGTTTTGTGCGGCGGTCGTCTCGCTGGGCGGTCGTCTCACGCAGCGGTCGTCTCACGCAGCGGTCGTCTTGCGTGGCGGGCGTCTCGTACGGCGGTCGTCTTGCGTGGCGGGCGTCTCGCGCGGCGGTCGTCTTGCGTGGCGGGCGTCTTGTACGGCGGTCGTCTCGCGTGATGGGCGTGTCGCGCGGCGGTCGTCTTGCGGGACAGTCGTCTCGCGCGGCGGTCGACTCACGCAGCGGTCGACTCACGCAGCGATAGTCCGCGCGGCTGTCGTTTCGCGCAGGGCGGAGGGCGGATGACGGCTCGAGCCGGCCGGAGCTCGCGAAGGCAGGGCACATGGGGCCGCCCTGCGGCGCGCGCCGTGGCTGACCGCGTCAGCATCGCCGGTGGAGAGTATTCCGTACCGGTCTTCGCAACGGGTCGACGAAGGCGGGCGGGAGGAATTCGGGGAAGCCGTCTGGTCTCATGCGGACTTCCCAGTGCCCGTGGTGAATCTCGCGGTGGTGGAACCCGCAGAGTAGGACGCTGTTGGCGAGGCAGGTGTCTCCGCCGTCTGCCCATGATCGGATGTGATGGCCGTGGCACCACTGTGGCGGTCTGTCGCAACCGGGGAAGGCGCATCCCTTGTCCCGCAACACCAACGCTCGGCGCAGCGGCCCGTCGATCAGACGTCGAGCGCGGCCGACATCGAGGACTTGGCCATCGCCACCGAGCACCGCGGGAATGATCATCGCGTCGCAGGCGAGGCGTCGCGCGGTTTCCGGGGTGAGCAGGTCGCCGGTGTCGAGCAGTCCCGCACCGACCTTGGCTTGGAGCGCGTCCCAGGGCAGGGTGATCGTCAGGTGCGGCTTCTCGCCACCGTTCTCGGGCAGCTCGCCGGCGTTCATGATTCGCTGGCACACCTCGATCAGAGCATCAGCCCGCCGCGCACCGGCCGAACGCAGATCCGGCTCGCCCGGCAACACCCGAGCCGCAACGCGACCGCCGTCTGCCGCATCAGCGCCACATCCCGCGCCCGCGCAGCTCGCATCCGCGCCCGCACAGCTCGCATCCATGCCCGCGCAGCTCGCATCCGCGCCCGCGCAGCTCGCATCCATGCCCGTGCAGCTTGCGTCCATGCCCGCGCAGCCCGCGCCCGCGCCACCTGCCACCGTGAAACTGCCGGTTGCGTTCGCGCCTGCGCAGCTCGCGTCCGCGCACGCGCCCCTGCAGCCCGCGCCCGCGCCACCTGCCACCGTGAAACTGCCGGTTGCGGCCGCGCCCGCGCAGCCCGCCACGGTGAAGCCGCCTACAGCGTTCGCGCTCGCGCAGCCTGCGCAGCCTGACATGGCGAAGCTGCCTGCTTCCTGACCGCCATCGAGCCGGGCGGCGGCGGCGGTTGGTGCGGGCTTTCGCGGCCCGGACAACGGATCCAACGCGGTCCGCACGATCGCAGCCATTTCGGCGTCCAGGATGCCGCGGATCCGGTATTCGCCTTCGCCGTACGGGATGAGAGTGAAGTCGCGGCGGTCGTAGGCGGAGCGTTCGGCGCGTTCCAGATCGCGGCGGAGGCGTTCCTCGGCGATCTCCGGCGCGACCAGCTCCAGGATCTGCGACCGATGGTTCTCCAGCGTCTCCGGCCGCAGCCGGTCGTCGGCAGCCAGCTTCGTCAAAACGTCAGCGGCCTTCGCCTTGCCCGCCTCACCTACCGCCGACGGCAGATCGTGCACCGTCTTCGCGATCACCCGCGCCTGGTCGACGGTGATCTGCCCGGCTGCCAATGCGTCCTCGACGACTGGCGTCTCGGGCAAGAGCTTGGCCAGCTTCGTCCAACCGACAGCATCCTTGTGCCGCATGGCCAGGAGGTAGGTCAGCCAGTTCGCGGTGCCAGTCGCGCCCGCGTTGTAGGGGATCTCGCGACTGTCGGCGGTGCCGATCAGCGTCAGGAACCGCGCCGACAACTGCTGGATCGCCGTATGAACCCGGCGGACCTCGTCGGTGATCTCGGCGTCCGAAAGTGTCCACAGGGGACCGGCCGCCAGCTCGGCGACATCCGCCTCCACCTGCGCCAACACCCCGACCACAGGTCAACATTAGAACAACCGTCCGACACCTTCCAGGGGGTCAAGGTCACGAGAATGTGCCACGATGGATCCACATTGGAAGGTCACAAATCGACCGCGCGGAGGCGGCGTCCGTCCTACGCTGAGGTCATGGTTGACCAAAGCCGCCCCGCCCAGGTGGACGACGTGCACGAGCTGGCGCTCGCGATGCCGCACGTGACCGTCGAGAACGGCACCGGCGACAATGCGATCTACCAGGTGGGTGGGAAGTCGTTCATCTTCTTCCGCAATCCGCGGCCGGACGCGTACGACCCGGAGACCGGCGAGCGCTACGCCGACGTGATCGTCTTCTGGGTCGGCTCCGACGCGGACAAGCAGGCACTCGTCCAGGACGAGGAGTCGCCGTTCTTCACGACGCCGCACTTCAACGGGCACCCGTCGGTGCTGATCCGGGCCAGTCGACTCGGGGAGATCTCCCGGGCCGAGCTGGCCGAGGTCGTCCAGGACGCCTGGCTGGCCCGAGCCTCGGCCCGCCGCGCGTCGGATTGGCTGGCCCATCGGGCGGGCCACGATGACTGAGCTCGCCCCGGAGTGGTGCGTCGTCGGCACCTTGCTGCCCTACCCGTACAGCCCGACCGGGCCGCAGGCCGAACTGCGCGGTCAGAAGATCTTTCCGGCCGGAGCCAAGCTCTACGTGCTGGGCGGCTTCGCCGGCATGGGCTACGAGACCTTGACCGTCCTCGGGTACGCCCATCGCCGCCGGAGCCCCGTCAAGGCGCACCTCAGGGCCAAGTACGTCGGAGGCTTCCGGGCGCAGCTGGTGTATCGGCCGGTGGTGTTGCGGGCCATTCACCGGGCGGAGGCTGAGGACGGCACGTGCCACCGTTGGCTGTTCGAGTATCGCGAGCACAGCCGTGTGGATCTGGCGCCGTCGGATCCAGCGACCGGCGAACGACTGGCGCGTGTGGCGGCCGACTTTCAGAAGCGGCTGCACGGGCCGGCGCCCGATTCGGCCGACGAGCGCGGATAGCCCCCGGCTTCCAAGGCGTCGCTCAGTCGTGGGAGCCGTAGAGCCGGCGACTGATCAGCAGCGTGATGACGCCGAGCAGGATCGCGGCCGCGCCGAAGAAGAGCATCGGCGACAGCGAGGTCCCCGTGTTCGCCAGGGCTGGTCCGGACGGCGCCGGCGAGACGGCTGGGGCTGGCGAGCTGGACGGTGAGAGCGACGGCGACGGTGACGGCGTGAGTTCGGTCTCCACCGTCACATCTCGCTCGGGTGATACGACCCGTCCGTCGTCGCCGGTGGCGGTCGCGGTGTTGGTGATGGTTCCGGCCACCACGTCCTCGGCCGTCACCGGGTAGCTTCCCGTGCAGGTCGTGCGGTCGCCGGGCGATCCGGCCGGGGCGAGCGAGGTGCTCTCGCAGACGACTTCGGCGACCCGATCGTCGGCCACCTTGATGTCCGGCACCGGTACGCCGGTGACGTTGGCGACGGTGTACGTGTACTCGACGGTGTCGCCTTCGCGGTACACCCGGCTCGTGTCCGCCGACTTGGCGAGGTCCAGCATCGCGAGCGGTTGCATGGATCGCACTGTCACGTTGCCGATGAGATGGATGTCGGTGAACAGGCCGGTGGACGCGCCGAAGCCGAACTTGTAGGTGTCCGGGACCGGGGTCGGCGCGTCGAAGTCCAGCACTCGCTGCGCGCCCGCGCCGTCATTGAAGTCGATGTCGACGGAGACGTGCGGTGTGGGACCTGGGCTGATCTGGATGGTGACCGTTCGCTTGGACGGCTGGAGCAGCTGGGCGGCCTGCTCGGCGGTCGTTCCCGGCGGGAACGCGGTCAACGGTCCCTGCAACTGTCCGGGCAACGTCGACGGCCAGGGGCCGGTGGTGGTGAAGTTGCTGGTCGTCGCGGTCAGGAAGCAGTACCCCTCGGTGCCGTGGCCCGGACCTCGGACGGTGACCATGTTCTGGCCCGGCGCGGGTACGCGGAACGGCGTGCCGGCCGGGGATGTCCGGGCGCAGCCGCTGCCGCGCCGTTCCCAGTCGCCGAAGTAGTTGCCGAGGACGTCGAAGCCGACGCCGAGGTATCCCTGGTCGACGCCGGCCAGGAACGGGTTGGCCGGGTTGTCGTCGGGCAGCTTCTTGCCGTAGCCGAGGCTGCCGCCGAACGCCCCAGGGGCGCTGAGCCCGCCCGACCCGTCGACCAGGAAGAAGGAGATCCCGTCCGCCGGGGTGGCGGGGGTAGTGGAGCCGTACTGGTACTGGTCGAACGTGACCTCGATGCCTTCGGAAGCGGGCAGGGCCTGGTCGAAGAGGACTGCGCCGGACTGGTCGTTGAGGTCGTCGGTGAGCCGGAGGAAACCGAACGGCGCCCCGCCCGCCGGGGGGACCGGCCCGACCGCGGACCCGCAACCGCCCAGCGGATGCAGCCCGTCGCCGATGCCGGTGACCGGCGGCGCTCCGGTGAGACAGGCGGAGCCGTACCCGGCGAACCGGGCGTCGGCGGCCGCGCCGGTGAACGGCTCGTCCACCAGCAGTGTTCCCTCAGCCGGAGCCGCCCAGCCGACTCCG
Organism: Hamadaea sp. NPDC051192; assembly: GCF_040682475.1. Classification (NCBI taxonomy): domain Bacteria; kingdom Bacillati; phylum Actinomycetota; class Actinomycetes; order Micromonosporales; family Micromonosporaceae; genus Hamadaea; species Hamadaea sp. NPDC051192. Next base: position 19,966 of record NZ_JBFBAZ010000024.1, on the reverse strand, counting down.
CCACCGGTCAGGACGGCGATCGCCACCGCGATGCCGCCGACCAGTACGCGACGAAGACGCGAGATTGATTCCGGTTGATTTTGTGGCATATGCCCACATTAGGGGGTTCCCTCCGTGCGAACCGTGGGGAACACGCGTACCGGGCGTCCTTTCGCCGTGACTTCCGGAAGGCCCGTCAGCGACTTCAGGAGTGGGCGTCAGCGGGTGACCGGCAACCCGGCCCGGGACCACGCATGCATCCCGCCGGACAGGTTGGCGACCTCCCGGCCCTCGGCGGCCAGGTATCGAGCGGCCTGGGCCGAGCGCATCCCCGACTGGCAGACGGTGACGACGGTTCGGCCCGTGGGCAGCTCGGCCGACCGCGCGGAGAGCTGGCCGAGCGGGATGTGGCGCGCCTTCGGCGCATGTCCCGCTCGCCACTCGTGCTGCTCGCGTACGTCGAGCAGGATCGCTCCGCCGCTCTGCAACTGCTGGGCCTCGGCTGCGCTGACCGTCCGGTACGGCTTGGCGAACAGGCCGGTCAGCCACTTGGTGAAACTCATGCGGGGGCCTCCTCCGTGCTCAGAGCGAGCCCGGCTGGCTGCCGGTCACCGTGGTCCGGCCCGCGCGCTGCCAGGCGCTGGTGCCGCCGATGACCGAGACCGCGTCGAGGCCGGCTCGGGTGAGCAGGCTCACGGCCGCCTTGCTGCGATTGCCGGCCGCGCAGATCAGGTAGATCCGCTCGGCCAAGGGCAGTTCGGAGACCTGCTGGGGCAGCCGGCCGAGCGGGATCAGGCGGGCGCCGGGCACGTGGCCGCGCACGTACTCCTCCGGCTCGCGGACGTCGACGACCACCGCTCCGGCGGTGTGCGCGGCGATGAAGGCCGCCAGATCGATCTCGGACATATGATTCCCTCCAACTCTGATTTCATACCCCCAGGGGTATCGCTACCAGGAACAATAGCCCGGCCGGGCGGCCGATCGCCACGGCGGTCCCCGATACCCCCCGATGTATCGTTCAAGCAGCTGGTTCGGGAGGGGAAGCGTATGCAGATCGAAGGCGACACCGTCGGCGACGTGGTTCGCCGCCTACGCCGTGCCGAAGGCCAGATCCGGGGTGTCATCGCGATGCTCGAAGACGGTCGCGACTGCGCGGACGTGGTCACCCAGCTCGCGGCCGTGTCCCGCGCCCTCGACCGGGCCGGATTCAAGATCGTCGCCAGTGGGCTCCAGCAGTGCATGTCGGCCAAGAACGACGGCTCCGACCAAGCGGCCGACATCGCGCAGATGGAGAAGTTGTTCATGTCACTCGCCTGAGGTTCGCCCAACCGGAGGGGGTGGTCGGCGCGTTCTTCTGGCATGACGCTCTACCACTTCTACTGGGGCGAGGCGTACGACGAGCTTCAGCTGGCTTTCCACCTCCGCTCGGCGGACTATCCGACCGAGGGCGCGTTCCAGGCCGCCGAGGCCGAGGCCAGCGCGTTCATGGACGGCTTCGTCGGCGAGCGGGAGAGTGGGCCCTACCACTTCGACTCCACCGGCGGCCCGCGCGAGGCCCGGCCGGACGGCATCAGCTGGGCGGCGTTCCGCCAGCGCCACGTGGTCGAGGGCGCGCCCACGCCGTTCCGCCGCCGACGGCCGCCGGTCTAGCGCCGGCTCAGCCGCCGGTCTAGCGCCGGCTCAGCCGCCGGTCTAGCGCCGGCCCAGCCACCGGTCTAGCGCCGGCCCAGCCACCGGTCTAGCGTCGGTTCAGCCCCATCTGCCGCCGGCTCAGTTGTCCGGCGTGGTCAGCGAAGCCTGAGTTGTACGCCGCAGACGCGGCCGGAGACGCAGCAGCGGCAGCGCACCGCGGGTGGCCCACAATGCGACCGCGATGTAGAGGATCTGCTCCGGGATGCGCTGCCACAGCGGAGTCGCCTGGGCACCATCGAACGGGACCTCGGCGACGGCGGCGTACACGTTGGCGGGGAGCATGATGACGAACAGCAGGGCGAGGCAGTAGCCGGCCGCCCGGCGGGTGCGGCCGACGATCAGGCCGAGTGCGCCCAGGAACTCCAGTACGCCGGTGAGGTAGACCATGGCGGACGGGAACGGCACGACCGGCGGGACCATCGCCCGCAGATCGTCGTGGGTCGGCATCACGGTGACGTCGCCGGGGACGAAGTGTGCGCTGGACGTCATGAACAGCATGATCGCCAGGGCGTGGGCGGCGGCTGTGGGCCAGGTCGTGAAGCGGCGTACGCCGAGCGCGCCGAGCCCGCGAAACACGGCGAGCGCGATCAGCAGGACGAGGATTGTCATGGCGGATCTCCAGAACTAGTCAACGTCAAGATATGGTCGAACCTAGCTCCGGTACGCTATCTTGTCAATGACAAGTTGAGTCGATGTCGAGGAGAGAACGCCGTGACCAAGGCCGGATACCACCATGGAGACCTCCGCCGCACGATCGTCACCGCCGCCGTCGCGGCGATCGGCGAGTCCGGTCTCGACGGGTGGAGCCTGCGGGAGCTGGCCCGCCGGGCCGGGGTCTCCCACGCGGCTCCGGCGTACCACTTCGGCGACAAGGCGGGCGTGCTCACCGCCATCGCCGCCGAGGGATTCGGCCTGCTCGCCGACGCCCTGGAAGCCGCGGAGACGGACTTCCTCGCGGCCGGGGTGGCGTACGTGGGATTCGCCGTCGGCCACCCGGTGCACTTCTCCGTGATGTTCCAGCCGGCCCTCTACCGGCAAGACGACGAAGCCCTCCAAGCGGCCGAGACCCGGGCGGCCGAAGTGCTCCGCAAGGGCTCGGTCGCGGTGCCAGGCGCGGCGGCCCGGCCGGCGGACGCCACCCTGGCCGCGTGGTCGATCGCGCACGGCTTCGCGAGCCTGTGGATCAGCGGCGCGCTGCGCATGCCGCCGGACGCCGATCCCGTCGAAGCGGCCCGCCCCGTCCTGCGTACGCTGCTCGCCCGCTGACCGGGCGCTCGAGACTTCGCCCGCTGACCGGGCGCTCGAGACATCGCCCGCTGACCGGGCGCTCGAGACAGCTCAGAGCCGAAGTTCCAGCGTCAGCTCGTCGTGGAGGGCGATGCTGTACTCGCCCGTCAGCGGGATGGCCGGCTTGATGAGGCGAGCGGCGTCCACCGCACCCGGGCTGACGCCGACGATCCGCATCCCTCGCCGCTGGTAGAACCGCAGCGCGTCGAGGTTGTCGTTCGTGGTGACCAGCCACACGCGCGGTGCGCCGGCCTGGCGGGCGACTTCGGCGGCACGGCTCAGCAAGGCGCCGCCCACGCCAAGGCCCCGCACCTGGGCGTCCAAGGTGACGATCTCCAGCCCCTGCGTCGAGAGCGCGTAGGTGAGCAGCCCGATCACCTGGCCGTCTCGTTCGGCCAGCAGCGCCGGAAGGTCTGCGGCGTCGTACACCGTCGAGTGGGCGACGACGACCGTGCCGCCCCAGGACGCGGTGAGCAGGTCGACGATCGCCGGACGGTCAGCGGCCGAAGCTGACCGGATGCGGACAGGCGCCGGGGCGGACATGATCAGTCGCCGAGGTCGAGTTCGTATGCGGCGGTGAAGCCCAGCACCTCGCGGGCGGGCCGCAGATCGATCGGCACGGCCCGGCCCGGCAGGTCCGCCCGGCGCGGTACGCCGGGATGGAAGCGGTCGAGCAGCTCGGCGGTCGGGTAGGGGACCACCGTGCGGGGTGCGGCGACGTAGAACACCGGGGCGCCGGAGACCGGAGCGCCGAGGGCGAGGTACGCCGCGCGGGCCGCGTCCCCGGTCTCCAGATAGGACCAGAGATCCCGGGCGCCCAGTTCCGGCCGCTCGGCGATCTTCGCGGCCCAGCCGGGGAGGCGTTCGTCGGAGCCGCCGACGAACGGGTAGCGCAGCGCGACGACGGTCATGCCGTGCCGGTGGGCCATCATCGCCGCGGTGAGTTCGTCGGTCTGCTTCGACAGGGCGTACGGGTCTTCGATCTCGGTCGGCATCGCCGGATCGATCGGCACGTACGCCGGATGCAGCAGCGTACGCGCGAACGGCAGCCCGGTCGCGGCGTAGCTGCTGGCGATGACGGCACGCCGGACGCCGGCCCGGCCCGCCTCCTCAAGGACCGCGAAGGTCGCCGAGACGTTGGCGGTGAACACCTCCTGCGCCTCGTTGCGTTCGGGGGTCGGGATCGCGGCGAGGTGGATCACGCCGTCCACCCCGGCCAGCGCCGTACGCACGAGCGCCGGATCGGCGGCCGAACCGGTGAAGACGCGGTCGGCCGCCAGGTCGCCGGGATCATCGAGGACCAGGGCGTGCGCGGCGACCCCGTGCTCGGCGAGCCGGGCGAGCACCGCCCGGCCGATCCGCCCGGCCGCGCCCGTCACCAGTACGCGCGAGATTGTCATGCGGGTAAGCCTCTCACCAGTTGGTGAAGGCGCCGTCGGTGGCGCGCAGATGCGGGCGCTCGGCCGCCCGCGCATGCAGCTCCCGGGCGGCGGCCCGGTCGATGTCGACGCCGAGGCCCGGCCCGGTGGGGATCTCGGCCCGGCCGGGACGCACCTCCGGCCGCTGGGTGAAGACCGCCGCGGTGACCGGTTCCGGATCGTTCTGGTGCTCCTGGACCCCGACGTTCGGGCAGGCCAGGTTGAGGTGCAGCGACGAGGCGGCGGTCACCGGCCCGAGCGGATTGTGGGTGGCCAGCTTGATGTAGTGGGCTTCGGCCATCGCGGCGATCTTCTTCGCCTCGGTCAGCCCGGACGCCACGCCGACGTCCACCCGCGCGTAGTCGATCAGATCCTGTTCGAGCAGCCGCTGGAACTCCCATTTGGAGCCGAACTGCTCGCCCGCCGCCAACGGCACGCCGGTGCGCGTCCGGAGCATGCGGTAGCTGTCCAGTCCCTCGCTCCGAAGTGGATCCTCCACGAAGTACGGTCGCGCCGATTCGATCTCCCGGCACAGGGTCACCGCCTCCGGCGGGTCCAGTCGCGTGTGGACGTCCAGGATCAGTTCGATCTCGTCGCCGACCGCCTCGCGTACCCGATGGAAAAGCTCGATGCCCGCGCGCATGCTCGCGCGCTGGTCCAGCCGGTCGCCCTCCTGCGGCACCGCGAACCGCAGGTGCCGCCACCCCCGGGCCACCAGGTCCGCGGCGCGGTCCAGGAGCACGGAAACGTCGTCACCGAGGTGGGTGTAGCAGGGCACGAAGTCGCGATTCGCGCCACCCAGCAATTGATAGATAGGTACGCCCAAAGCCTTGCCCCGGATGTCCCACAGCGCCACGTCGAGGGCGGCGATGGCCGCGCCGAGGATGCGGTCGGCCGGGAAGAAGCCACGGCGGAACATGACCTGCCACAGATGCTCGACCCGCATCGGGTCCTCGCCGATCAGCAGCTCGCCGAGGTGGTCGATCCCACCGGCGACGGCCCGTTGCCGGGACCGGATGCCGACTTCGCCGAGTCCGTAGACGCCCTCGTCCGTATCGACCACGACGAGCATCATGCTGTCGCCGTGATCGGGCAGGGTCAGGATCTCCCACCCCGTGATCTTCATGCCGTGTCCTCCCCAGAGAGCGATGAAAACGTTCCCGCAAATCATGGGAGCGTTCGCGGAACAAGGTAAACGGCTGCGCTGACCGGCGTCAACAGCAGGGATTTTTCCGTGGCGTAACGCCCTTGACACTTGCGGGAAGGTTTGCAACGATCCTCGGGCATCGGATCATGCGAGGAGGGGTGAGGGTGGCGGTCACCATTCGTGAGGTCGCCAGCGCGGCGGGAGTATCCATCTCCACCGTCTCGCGGGCGTTCACCGCCCCGGACCAGGTCGGCGAGCGTACGTTGCAGCGCATCCTGGAGGCGGCCACCCGGCTGGGCTACTCGCCGAACCCGGCGGCGCGATCGCTGCGCGGCGGGCGTACCGGGACGCTGGGTCTGGTCATCCCCGACATCGCCAACCCGTTCTTCCCGCCGATCTTCAAGGCGATGCAGGCCCGCGCCCGCCGGCAGGGCTACACCCTGCTGGTCGCCGACAGCGACGAGCGTGAGGCCGACGAGATCGAGACGATCGCGGCGGTCGTGAAGAAGGTCGACGGGCTGCTGCTGTGGGCGTCCACATTGCCCGACGACCGGCTCGTCGAGCTGTCCCGGCAGGTGCCGCTGGTGCTGGGCAACCGGCACGTCGACGGGATCAGCGAGGTGCACGTGTCGCTGGCCGCCGGGCTGACCCAGGCCGCCGAGCACCTGCGGGCGTACGGGCATCGCCGGTGCGTCTTCGTCGACGGGTCCCGCCCCGAGCTGTCGCGGGGCAAGTCCATCCGGGAATCGTTCGCCGCACACGACCTCGCCCTGATCGAACTCGGCCCCTACGAACCGCGCTTCGAGACCGGCGTCCACGCCGCGACCCTGGTCGCCGCCAACGAGGCGACCGCCGTCGTGGCCCACAACGACCTCGTCGCCCTCGGCATCCTGCACCAACTGTCCCGGCTCGGCATCGACGTGCCCGGCCGCGTCAGCGTCATCGGCATCGACGACACCCTGCTGGCCACCACCGCGACCCCGTCGCTGACCACCATCCGCATCTCCGCCGAGGAGATCGCCACGAAGGCGGGCGACCTGCTCGCCGAGACCGTCGCCGATCCCGATCAGCCCGCCCGCAAGGTCGAGATCGGATCGCGGCTCATTCCCCGGGCGTCGACCGGTCCGGCCGCCGCCTGACATCTGAACATCCGCAACGGCAGGGGCCATCGGCCCCGAGCCGGCAGCCTTTCGCGTCCCGCGTACGGACGCCCCACCCCTGGGAGTGCGACATGAGAACCACCCGACGGTCCGCCCTCGCGCTGTTCGGCGGCGCGGCGGTGGCCGCGTTGACCGGCTGCGACTCGCTCAAGCCCACCAGCGACGGCACGGGCGACACGATCGTCCTCCGCGTGCAGGGGATGCCGCCGGCCACCGAGAAGGCGAGCCTCGACCAGTTCACCAAGCTGGTCGCCGACTTCGAGAAGGCCAACCCGGGCATCAAGATCGAGGGCTCGACCAACGTCTGGGATCCGATGACCTTCTCGGCCAAACTGGCCGGCGGCAGCATCGAGGAGGTCATCAGCGTCCCGCTCACCGAGCCGCAGGGGCTCATCGAACGCAAGCAGGTCGCGTCGCTCACCGGCGACCTGCGCGGCTGGGACCACTACCGGGAGTTCAACCCGCAGGTCCTCAAGCCGATCAGCGACGCCGCCGGCGACGTGTACGGCGTACCGGAAGCTCCGTTCGCGCTGGGCCTGGTCTACAACCGCGCGCTGTTCACCCAGGCCGGGCTCGACCCGGACAAGCCGCCGACGACGTGGGCCGACGTCCAGGCGTACGCGAAGCAGATCGCCGCCAAGACCGGCAAGCCCGGCTACGTCCAAGAGTCCAAGGACCACCAGGGCGGCTGGCAGCTCACCATGATCACGTACGCGCACGGCGGCTCGATGGAGCGCCTCGACAACGGCAAGTACGTCGCGGACTTCAACAGCGCGCCGACCAAGAGCGCGCTGAACCTGCTCAAGACGATGCGCTGGACCGACGACTCGCTGGGCCGCAACCTGCTCAACAACCAGAACGACGTGATCAAGGCGTTCGCCGCCGGTCAGGTCGGCATGTTCCTCGGCACGCCGGGCACCTACCGGCTGGCCAAGGTCACCTATGGCATGACGAACACCGGCGACTACGGCATCGGCGCGATGCCCCAGGCGGGCGGCAACGCCACGCTGTCGGGCGGCAAGATCTACATGGTTCCGGCTTCTGTGTCGGCCGCCAAGCGAGCTGCCGCGGTCAAGTGGCTGCTGTTCGCGTACGCCCAGCCGCAGTATGACCCGGCGGTCGCGGCGGCCAACGCCAAGGCGCTGGCGGCGGACCCGAAGGCGGCCGTCGGCGTACCCACGTTGCCGCTGTTCAACCAGGCGCAGCAGGACAAGATCACGGCCGCGATCCAGCCGTACGTCAACGTCGAGCTGGCGCACTTCGCGCCCTACCTGACCGGGACGCCCGCGCTGGCGCTGCGCCCGGAGCCGGCGGTGCAGGCCCAGGCCCTGTATGACGCCCTCGACACCGCGATCCAGGCCGTCCTGACCGACCGGAACGCCGACATCGACGCCCTGCTGGCGAAGGCCGAGTCCGACGTGAACGCCAAGCTCGCCGCCGCCCAGAAATGAGTGCCGACCTGACCGAGGCCCCGGCCCGGTCCACCGAACGCCCCGGCGGCGCCACCGCCGCCGGGGCGGCCCGGTCGCGCCGCCGCTCGGCGTGGCGGGCCGACGCGATCGCGTTCGTCCTGCTCATCCCGGCGTTCGTGGTGTTCGGGCTGTTCTCCTGGTGGCCCATCATCCGAGGCCTGCTGATCAGCTTCCAGGAGACCAACCTGGTCGAGCCGGCCCGCTGGGTCGGCCTGGACAACTTCCACGCGATCTTCGCCGATCCGCTGCTGGGCAAGGCCGTCGGCAACACGCTGCTGTTCGTCGGGCTGGCATTGCTGATCGGCTTCCCCGCGCCGCTCATCCTCGCCGCGATCATGTCGACGGTACGCCGGGCCGGCGGCGTCTACCGCTTCCTGGCGTACCTGCCGGTGGTCATCCCGCCGGTGGTGTCGGTGCTGCTGTGGAAGTGGTTCTACGACCCCGGATCAGGTCTGTTCAACGCGGTCTTCGGGCTGGTCGGGCTCGGCCCGTACCCGTGGTTGCAGTCGCCGGACTCGGCGATGCTCAGCCTCGTCCTGGAGTCCACCTGGGCGGGCATGGGCGGCGCGGTACTGATCTACCTCGCCGCGATGGTCGGCATCCCAGCCGAACTGTACGAGGCGGCCGAGAGCGACGGCGCCGGCATCTGGAAGCGGATCTGGCACGTGACGTTGCCCCAGTTGCGCCCCACCATCGGCCTGCTGCTGCTGATGCAGCTGATCGGCACGATCCAGGTGTTCACCGAGCCCTACGTCTTCACCGGTGGTGGACCGCAGGACTCGACGGTCACCGTGCTGCTGCTGATCTTCCGGTACGCCTTCCAGAACGGCGCGTACGGCCAGGCCGCCGCGCTGTCGTTCCTGCTCGCCATCGCGCTGGCCGTGCTGTCGGCGGTGTACCTGCGCGCCACCCGAAGCTGGAGCCGCTCGTGAGCACGACCACCTTCATCTCCACCCACGAACGGCGGCGGCCGGGCACCCGGTTCGGGCTGCGGACGATCCAGCTGCTCACCCTGCTGGCATTGGTCCTGTTCGGACTCGGCCCGCTCTACTGGACGGTCAAGGGAGCGGTGTCGCCGCCCGCCGAGCTGTCGGCCGACCCGCTGCGGCTGTGGCCGGCCGACGCCCGGCCGGAGAACTTCGGCACCGCGCTGAGCGACCTCGGCGTGGGCGCGTACCTGGCGAACACGTTCTGGATCGTCGCCGGTTCGTGGGCGGTGCAGTTGTTCGTCGCCGTGACGGCCGGCTTCGCTCTGTCGGTGCTGCGGCCCCGCTTCGGCCGCTACGTGTACGCCGCCATCCTGGCCACGATGTTCGTGCCGTACACGGTGTCGATGGTCAGCTTGTTTCTGACCGTGATCGACGTCCCGGTGCTCCACCTCAACCTGGCCAACACGTACTGGGCGATCTGGCTGCCGGCCGGGGCCAACGCCTTCAACGTCCTGCTGGCCAAACGCTTCTTCGACGCGCTGCCGGCCGAACTGTTCGACGCCGCCCGGGTGGACGGCGCGTCCACCTGGACCCTGCTGCGCCGGATCGTCCTGCCGATGAGCCGTCCCGTGCTCGCCGTGATCAGCCTGCTCGCGGTGGTGCACAGCTGGAAGGACTTCGTCTGGCCGCTCGTCGTGCTGTCCGACCCGGCCCGTCAGCCGATCAGCGTCGCCCTGGTCAACCTCGCCGAACAGGCGCCGCAGGACCTGCTCATCGCCGCGATGGCGATGGCGCTGCTCCCGCCGGTGATCGTGTTCGCCTTCGCCCAGAAGTACGTCGTCGCCGGACTCGGCTTCACCGGCGTCAAGGGCTGACGCACCACTTAAGGAAAGTCCCCCGAAAGTCGCCGTCCCCTCGTCGTCCCCGGAAGGAAACCAGCGATGCTTCGTCGCCGCACCCTCCTGCAAGGCGCCGCCGTCGGCGTGACCGGCGCGGTGCTGCCCGCCGTCGCCGCCCACGCCGATCCGATCACCGTCTCCGCCGACGGCATCACCCTCACCGCCAACGCCGACGGCAGCATCACCGTCAACGACGGAAGCGCCGACCGGATCACCCTGACCCACTTCCTGTTCAAGGACTCCGTGCTGGGCACCCAGCGCACCTTCGGCGGTACGCCGTCGCTGATCACGCTGCCCGACGGCCGTCCGGCCATCAAGGTCGCCTACAAGTTGCCCGCGTCGGCGTCCGCGCTCACGATCACCGGCACGTTCGACGTGACCGGGCATCGGGCGCACCTTCGGTACGACGTCAGCGGCTCGGCCACCCTCACCCCGACCGGGTTCATGATCGGGCGGACCGTGCTGAATCCGACCGCCGCGGAGGCGTACACGGCGTTGACACGCTGGACCCGCGATGCCGGCGGCGGGATTCCTTACGAGGTCAACGCCGGCGGCCTGTACGCCGAGACCTGGTCCGGCGCCAGCGGCTACTTCCGGCTGGCGGCCACTACGCCGGCGTACACGAACGCGACCTGGCTGCACGCCCCCGGGACGGCGACCGGGACGAGCAGCGCGACCACCGAGGCGACCCTGGTCCTGGGGGAGTTGCGGCCGCAGGCCGCGGCGACCGTGGCCGATCAGAGCGCGCTGGGTGCGGAGATCTGGACCGACCAGGCCTTCAACCTGTGGGACGCGGGCGGTCAGTCGATGGCCGTGCACGCGCAGGTCGTCAACGGCGGAACCACCGCGCGCACGGTCACCGTCGGGTTCTGGGCGCGCGACTTCGACGGCGGGCTCGTCGCGAGCCAGACCGTCACCGCCGAGCTGGCCGCCGGGGCCGCATGGAGCGGGGACTTCACGGTGACCGCGCCGCCGCAGGGCATCCTGCTCACCGAGGTCACGGCGACGGCAGGCGCGGACGAGGCGCTGGCCCGCACCACGCTGGCGGTCCTGCCGCCGTACGCCTACCAGGCCGGTCAGGACAGCATGTTCGGCATCTCCAATTATCCGTGGCTGCTCGCCCCGAGCCAGGCCGACGTGGCGAGCCTGTTGCAGCGCATCGGCGTCAAGTGGATCCGGATCGCCTACGACGGCGCGCCCGGCATCCCGGTCGCCGATCTCGACGACCTCGGGATCTTCCACAATGTACAGAAGGGTGGCATCCCGATCGGCGGCACGGCCGAGGCCAAGGCGGCTTGGGCGGCCGAGATCACCGCGCTGTGCACCGCTGGCGGCGCGCGCTACTACGAGGCGGGCAACGAGCTGAACCAGCCGTGGATGTCGGGCCAGGGCGCCGCCCAGTACGCCGACGACGCGCTGATCCCGTTGCGGGCCGCGATGGCCGACGCTGGCGCGACCTTCAAGGTGATGAACTGCGGGCTCGGCGGGCTGGACTACAACTGGCTGGCGAACTTCCAGGCGGCCGGCGGCTGGCCGCGCATCGACGCGCTCGCCTTCCACCCGGGCCGGGGCAACTTCACCCCGGACTACGCGCCCGACCCGTCGACCTGGACGCAGGGCTCGACCGGCAGCTACTGGAACTTCCTCGGCTCGATCCGCAAGGCGCGTGAGCTGGTCGCGGAGTACGACGCGGCGGCCGGCAAGACGACGCCGACCGAGCTGTGGCTGACCGAGGCGTACGCGTGCACGAAGCCCAACGCGTGGTGGAACGACACCTATCGGCACGCCGCCGAGAACGTCCTGCTGTCGCTGGCGCTGGCCAAGGCCGAGGGCGTCCGCGGGGTCAACTGGTACCAGTTGCACGACAGCACCATCCATCATCCGCAGGCGGCCGAACCGGCCAACGGCGAGTTCCACCACGGGCTCATGAACCGCGACACCAGCGCCAAGCCCTCGCTGCTGGCGTACGCGACCGCCGCCCGGGCGCTCGACCAGGCGACCTTCGACCGCTGGGTGGCCTTCGACGATCCGGATCTGCACGGGCTGGCGTTCAGCACCCCGGACGGGCCGATGTACGTGCTGTGGAGCCGCAAGGACGGGTACATCTTGAACGCCGACCACGCCACCGGGACGAGCGCGTACGCCGCCCAGGAGACGTGGGTCGACACGTGGCAGACCAAGACCACGGTGCGGCTGGCCGCCACCGGCACGCACGTCCGCCAGGTCGACTGCGTCGGCCGGGAAACCCTGCTGCCCAAGACCCAGGGCCGGGTCAGCGTCGTCCTCGACGGCGCGCCCCGGCTGTACTACGGACTCTGCACGAACCTCGGTGAGGACTGCTGATCATGCGAAACGAACACGCGCACCACGACGTCACCGTCATCGGGGGAGGTCTGGCGGGGGTCTGCGCCGCGATCGCCGCCGCCCGGCTCGGGCGTACCGTCGCGCTGGTCACGAACCGGCCGGTGCTGGGCGGGAACTCCAGCAGCGAGGTGCGCGTGTGGGTGGTCGGGGCCACCGGGCACGGCAAGAACCACTACGCCCGCGAGGGCGGCATCATGGGCGAGCTGTTCCTGGAGAATCAGTACCGCAATCCGGAGGGCAACCCGTACTTCTGGGACGCGGTGGTGCTCGACGCCGTGCGCGCCGAGCCGAACATCTCGCTCTACCTCAACACCGACGTACGCCTCGTCGACGCGAGCGGCCCCGAGGATGCCCGGGTCGTCGAGGCGGTCACCGGCTGGATGATGGGCTCGGAACGGCTGATCCGGTTCACCTCGCCGGTGTTCCTCGACTGCACCGGCGATGGTCTCGTCGGGCACTTGGCCGGGGCGCGGTACCGGATCGGCCGCGAGGGCCGCGCCGAGTACGGCGAGCCGTGGGCGCCGGAGGTGGCCGACGACATCACGCTCGGCAGCACGCTGCTGTTCTACACCAAGGACGCGGGGGAGCCGGTCCGTTACGTCCCGCCGTCGTTCGCCAAGGACATCACCACGACCTCCATCCCGGAGCGGCGCATCATCAAGGCCGGGGACAACGGCTGCGCGTACTGGTGGATCGAGTACGGCGGCGAGCTGGACACCGTGCACGACAACGACCGCATCCGCGACGAGCTTTGGTCGGTCATCTACGGGATCTGGGACTACATCAAGAACTCCGGCAAGTTCGACGCCGACACGATGACCCTCGAATGGGTCGGCGCGCTGCCCGGCAAGCGGGAGTACCGCCGGTTCGTCGGCGACTACGTGCTCACCCAGCACGACATCCTCGGCCAGACCCCGTTCGACGACCGGATCGCCTTCGGCGGCTGGTCCATCGACCTGCACCCGCCGCAGGGCATGTACGCCACCGAGGCGGGCGCGAAACAGCGGTACGCCGACGGCGTCTACCACATCCCGTACCGCAGCCTGTATTCGGTGAACACGACGAACCTGCTGTTCGCCGGGCGGGACATCTCGGCCAGCCACGTAGCGTTCGGCTCGACCCGGGTCATGGCGACCTGCGCGACCCTGGGTCAGGCGGCGGGAACAGCGGCCGCCCTGTGCGTGGCCGACGGGGTCGGTGCTCGGCAGCTCGATCGGGGACTGTTGCAGCGGACCTTGCTGCGGGCGGACGCCTCGATCATGGGCTTGCCGCTCCTGGGGGACGGGCTGCAGGGCATCGCCTCGGTGACAGCGTCCTCGACACTGTCCACAGTAGTGACGACCGATCCCGGTGAGCCGTGGGCGCTCGCCGCGGACGCGGGGATCGTCGTGCCCGTCGATCCGGCGCTCGACGGCGTGCGGCTGCTCGTCTCCGCGACCGAGGCGACCGAACTGCGGGTGGAACTCCACGACCCGGAGCTGGGCCAGAACTACGTGCCGCGCCGGTTGGTCACCGCGGCGAAGGTCGCCGTGGCGGCGGGGGAGAAGCAATGGGTGGACGTGCCGCTGGCCTGGCGGCCGGACACGCCCGGCAACGCGTTCCTCGTCGTCGCCGCGAATCCGGCGGTCTCCCTCTGGTCGGCCGGTACGCCGACGCCGGGCGTGCTGTGCCTGACGCGAATCCCGTTGCGCCCGCAGGACGAGGCCCCGCAACTGCTTCGCGAGTGGACTGACGCCCCGCACTTCTGCGTCGACGCCGGCCCGACGACCGCGTACGCGCCGGAGAAGGCGGTCGACGGCTATCAGCGGCCGTTCGGCGGCCCGCACATGTGGGTCTCGGCCGAGCTGCCCGCCTCGCTCACGCTGGATTGGCCGGAGCCGATCACGGTCGCCCGCATCGACGTCCTCGCCGACGACGACGTCAACGTGGACCTCATCAACCTGCACCATCACCGCACTCCGGATGCGATCATGCCGACGCTCGTCCGCGACTACCGGATCGAGGCGCGGAACGCGGCCGGCGAGTGGCAGGTGATCGCGGAGGTCACCGGCAACCGGCAGCGCCGTCAGGCGTTCCACCTGCCGGAGGCGATCGTCACCGACGCGCTGCGGGTCGAGGTCACTGCGACGAACGGCGTACCACGCGCACACCTGGCGGCGATCCGCGTCTACGGCCCGGAAGGGTCGGCGGCGGGCTGAGCCGTGAAGCCGTGGAGCATCGCCTGCAGGCCGGTCTCGAAGTGGTCGTCCGGTGCGGTCTCGTCGGCGGTCTGCGCGAGCAGGTTGTACTTCGGGCTGCCCTTGGCCGGCTTCTTGCTGCGCCGGTCGGCCCCGAGCTGAAGCACGGAGACGCTGAGCGCGTGCCCGACGGTGTACTCCCGCAGGCAGCGGAGCATGCGCAGGGCGGTCGCCGGTTCGACGCCGCCGTCCTGGAGCTTGGCGATGGTGCGTACGCCGGTCTCGATCGACGCCGCCGAGCGCACGGGCCGGGTGGCGAACACGGGAACGGCGTACGGGTGCCGCAGCAGCACCTCGCGCAGTCGGCGGCAATACTGCGCGGCCAGGTCCGGCCAGGCCGCGTCCCACGGGAGTGTGTCGGCGTCGACCTCGGCGAAGAGGACGTCGGCGATCCCGTCGAACAGCGCCTCCTGATCCTCGAAGTGCCGGTACGCCGCCATCGGGTCGACGCCGAGCACCGAGCCGAGCCGGCGCATGGAGAACTTCCGGAGTCCCTCCGCGTCGATGAGGGCGAGGGCGGCCTGGGCCAGATACTCGCGGGTGAGCACCGGACGGGTCGGGATCGGCGGTAGTGCGGGGATGCTCATCGGGGGAACCCTTCGAGGATCTCCTCGAGCGTCTCCTCGAGCATCTCGGTGAACTCCTGCGGCTGCTCGAGGTAGGACGTGTGGCCGCCGGGGAACTCCAGACAGGGCACCCCGACCAGATCGGCCAGCACATGAGCGGGCCGGTGGTACGGCTTGCCGAGGCTGTCTCGTCCGGTCGCGAGCCGCCACGGAACACCGGCGTCCTCGAGCGCGGGCAGATCCGGCTGGTAGGTCAACCCGATGACGGGGAACTCGCGGCGCATCAACAGATCCGCGTTGCCGAGCTGACGGGTCATCGAACTCGGCTGGGCGCGGGTCACCCGGCGTATCGCCGCCCCGATCGGCAGCGCGATCCGGGAGCCGCCCGCCACCAGCGCCTGCCCGATCGGGGAGCGGAACAGCCAGGGCGGCTCGTCCATGATCATCGCGCCGAAGGCCGCGTACGCCCGCAGCGGGCTCTTCTCCCGGGCGATCCGGTCGATCTCCAGCAGCTCGCGGCGTTCGGCGCTGTCGGCGGGCAGGATCGAGACCAGCGGTGGTTCGTGGACCACCGCGCCACACAGCCGATCGGCGTGGTGGGCGAGGAGTTCCAGCGCGATGATCGCGCCGCCGCTGTTGCCGAAGGCGTACGCCCGCTGCACGCCGTAGTGGTCGAGGACGGCGACTGCGTCGGTTGCCTGCGTCGCCACACTGATGTCGGCATCGGCGTCGGGACCGGTGAACGGGCTGCGCGAGTTGCCCCGGCGGTCGTAGCCGAGCACGGTGTAGTGCCGCGCCAGCAACGGGACGACCTCCGCGTACATCCCCGCGTCGCCACCGCCGCCCGGGATGAGCAGCAGGGGCGGTCCGTCGCCGGTGCGCTCGGTGTACAGGCGCGCGCCGGGCACCGGCACGTACTCCGTGATCATGTCTCACCCGTGATCATGTCTACACCCGTGATCATGTCTACACCGTAGCTCGCGTCTACGGTGTAGACAACTCCGCCCGGCTCGGGAACGCGATCTCGACCATGAGCCCGCCGCCGGGTCGCGCGGACGCGGTGAGCTGCCCGTCGTGCGCGGCCACGATCGCGCGGACGATCGACAGGCCGAGCCCGTGCCGATCGTCGTCGGCGACGCGGTGCAGCCGCTGGAACGGCTCGAACAGGCGCTGCACTTCGTCCGGCGGGATCACCGGCCCGGTGTTCGAGACGACGAGCACCGCCAACCCGGTGTCGGTCCGGGTCGCGACCTCGATCACGCCGCCCGCCACGTTGTAGTGGAACGCGTTGTCGCACAGGTTGGCCACCAGCCGCGCCAGCAGCGCCGGATCGCCGAGCAGGTACGCGGGCCGTACCGACTTCTTGACGCGCACCTCTTGGCGGTCGGCCGCCGCAGCCCGGTCCAGCAGCGCCTGCTCGACGAGGACGGCGAGGTCGACCGGCTCGGCGTGCTCCCGGCCGTGCGTACCGCCGTGTTCGCTGCCCGCCAGCGTGAGCAGCGACTCCAGCAGCCGTCCGCGCTCCCGGTTGACGGCGAGCAGGCGTTCGAAGTTCGCCCGGTACGCCTCCACGGTGGCGTCCGGGTCGATCAGCGGCTCCTCGATGAGCGCGTGCTCGACCGTCAACGGCGTACGCAGTTCGTGCGCGGCGTTGGCGACGAACCGTTTCTGCCCGTCGAGCGCCGCTTCCAGCCGGGCGAGCAGGCCGTCGATGGTGTCGCCGAGCTCCTTGAACTCGTCGCGCGGCCCGGCCAGGGCCAGCCGTTCGTGCACATTGGACCCGGAGATCTGCTGGAGGCGTCCGGTCATCTGCCGCACCGGCCGCAGCATCCGGCCCGCGTACAACCAGCCGAGGCCGAGCGACAGCACGGCCATGATCGCCAGCGCGATCCCGCACACGAGCACGAGGTCGGCCCGGAAGTCGAGGAAGACGGCCGGTGGTACGCCCACCGGGCCCGACCCGGCGGGCGGGGCGCCGGCCGGGGCGGGAGCGTCCGCCGGGGGCAGGTCCTGGGCCAGGACGAAGACGATGCCGAGCAGGATCACGCCGGACAGGACGGCCATGACGCCGTAGAGCGCGGTGAAGCGGCGGCGAAGCCGGTGCCGGGGCGTCATGACACCCGGTAGCCGGAACGGTTCAGGGTCTCGATCACCGGCGGGTCGCCGAGCTTGGCCCGCAACCGGTTGATCGTCGCCTTCACGGTCGTGGTGAACGGATCGGCCGCCTCGTCCCAGACCCGGTCGAGTAACTCCTCCGCCGAGATCACCCGGCCCTGGCCGGTGAGCAGGTATTCCAGCACCGCGAATTCCTTCGGGCTCAGCGACAGCCGCGCACCGGCCCGGGTCGCGATGCGTTGCGCCGGGTCGAGCCGCAGATCGCCGTGCACGAGGATCGGCGGCGCCGCCGGAGTGGTTCGCCGGCCCACCGCCCGGATGCGGGCCACGAGTTCGGCGTACGCGAACGGCTTGGGCAGGTAGTCGTCGGCGCCGAGGCCCAGCCCTTCGACCCGTTCGGCGATCGTGCTCGACGCCGTCAGCATCAGTACGCGCGTCGGCGCCGCCCGGCCGACGAGGGCGCGGCAGACGTCGTCCCCGTGGACCTCCGGCAGATCCCGGTCCAGGACGACGACGTCATAGTCCACGACGCCGGTGCGTTCCAGCGCGGCCGCGCCGTCGTACGCGACGTCGACGGCCATGCCCTCGCGCCGCAGCACCCGCGCCACCGAGTCGGCCAGCTCCGTCTGGTCCTCGACCACCAGCACCCTCATCGTCCGAGGTTATCGGGGTGGCCGTCACAACGGGGTCACAGCGGCGCGGACCGTGCTGTGACCGCCCGCTGTCTAGAACTGCTCCCATGACACCCATCATCGAGACGCGGGATCTCGGCAAGCGCTACCGCCACAAGGCGGCGCTGACCGATTGCACGCTGCGCGTACCGGCTGGGCGAATCGTCGGCCTGGTCGGCCCGAACGGCGCGGGGAAGTCCACCCTGCTCGGGCTGACCTGTGGCCTGCTCGCCCCCACCACCGGAACCATCGCCGTCCTGGGCGACCGGCCCGCCGCCGGAGCGGCGCAGCTCGCCAAGGTCGGCTTCGTGGCCCAGGACGCCCCGGTGTACGCCGGGCTGTCCGTCGCCGACCACCTGAAGCTGGGCCGGAAGCTGAATCCGCGCTGGGACATGGGCCTGGCCCAGCGGCGCGTGCAGCAGCTCGGCCTCGACCCCGCGCAGAAGGCGGGCCGGCTCTCGGGCGGCCAGCGCGCCCAGCTCGCCCTGACCGTGGCCGCCGCCAAACGCGCCGAACTGCTGATCCTCGACGAGCCGGTGGCCTCGCTGGATCCCTTGGCGCGCAGCGCTTTCCTGCGGGATCTGCTGGAGTTCGTCGCCGAACTCGGGGTCAGCGTCGTGCTGTCCTCGCACCTGCTCGGCGACCTCGAACGGGTCTGCGACCACCTCATCGTGCTGGCCGCCGGCCGCGTACAGCTCGCCGGGGACGTCGGCGACCTGCTCGCCGAGCACTACCGGCTCAGCGCCGACCAGGCCGACCCGGCGATGCTGCCGGCCGGTGCGGAGATCGTGCACGCCGACGACTCGGCGCGCGAGACCACCGTCGTGGTTCGCAGCTCCCAGCCGATCGACGGCGCGACCCACGCCGACCTCGAAGACGTCGGCCTGGCGTACATGACCCGGGCGGCCCTGGCGTCCGCCCGGGGAACGGCGGAAACGGGGGTCCGGCGATGATCTGGCTGACCTGGCGGCAGTTCCGCACCCAGGCGACGGTCGCGGTCGCGGCGCTGGCCGCACTGGCGATCTATCTCGTCATCCTCGGCAACCAGATGCGGCACGCGTACACCGCCGACATCGTCGGCTGCCTGCCCGAGGCGTGCACGGCGGCCCGGCGGGACTTCGAGGACGCGTACGGCGCCCCGGTCGCGCTGATCGGCGCGCTGCTCCTCGGCGTACCCGCGCTGATCGGGGTGTTCTGGGGCGCGCCGCTCATCACGCGCGAGCTGGAGGAGAAGACCGACCGGATGGTCTGGAACCAGAGCATCACCCGGACGCGCTGGCTCGCGGTCAAACTCACCCTCCTCGCCCTGGCGAGCATGGCGGTCACCGGACTCTACAGCCTGCTGCTGACCTGGAGCGCCAGCCGCTACGACCAGCTCATCGGGGGCCGCTTCGCCGCGCTCACGTTCGCGTCGCGCAATCTGGCCCCCATCGGGTACGCCGTCTTCGCGTTCCTGCTCGGCACGACGATCGGCCTGCTCGTCCGGCGTACGCTGCCCGCCATGGCGGTGACCCTCGCCGTCTTCGCCGTCGTCCAGGTCGTCCTGCCGATCGCCGTACGCCAGCACCTCATGTCGCCGGTGACCACGACCGTCCAGCTGGACCAGACGGCGATGGAGCGCTCAGACTTCATGGGCGTCGGACCGGACGGCGCCCGGATCGACGGCTACACCGCACCAGGGGCGTGGTCGCTGACCACCACGA
Organism: Hamadaea sp. NPDC051192; assembly: GCF_040682475.1. Classification (NCBI taxonomy): domain Bacteria; kingdom Bacillati; phylum Actinomycetota; class Actinomycetes; order Micromonosporales; family Micromonosporaceae; genus Hamadaea; species Hamadaea sp. NPDC051192. The sequence goes on along the minus strand of NZ_JBFBAZ010000024.1, from coordinate 327 downwards.
GCAAGCTCTACAACTCCGACGGTACGCCCTACACCGCTCAGCAGTCCGAGCAGTGCCACCAGAACGACCAGCAGGCGAGCATGGCGTGCACCGCCCAGCAGAACGTCCACTTCAGCTACACGTACCACCCGGCCGATCGGTACTGGCGGTTCCAGTGGATCGAGCTGATCCTCTTCGGCGGCCTGTCGCTGATCCTCGCCGGGTTCTGCCTCTTCCGCATCCGCCGCTACTCCAACTGACCCCACCGGCTCCCGAGAGTGCTAGATCCTCGAGCGCTGGATCAGGGATCCGGGTCGAATCATGCCCCAAGATTCGACCCGGATCCCT